>NZ_JNIR01000001.1:2757500-2865000 GCF_000702605.1 Exiguobacterium acetylicum DSM 20416
CAGCCCTGTAGCTGAAACTGTTTTCCCTCCAGAGTGGATCCTGAGTACGGCGGGACACGTGAAACCCCGTCGGAATCCGGGAGGACCATCTCCCAAGGCTAAATACTCCCTAGTGACCGATAGTGAACCAGTACCGTGAGGGAAAGGTGAAAAGCACCCCGGAAGGGGAGTGAAATAGATCCTGAAACCGTATGCCTACAAGTAGTCAGAGCCCGTTAACGGGTGATGGCGTGCCTTTTGTAGAATGAACCGGCGAGTTACGATAACGCGCGAGGTTAAGCCGATGAGGCGGAGCCGTAGCGAAAGCGAGTCTGAACAGGGCGTTCAGTGCGTTGTCGTAGACCCGAAACCAGGTGATCTACCCATGTCCAGGATGAAGGTCAGGTAACACTGACTGGAGGTCCGAACCCACGCACGTTGAAAAGTGCGGGGATGAGGTGTGGGTAGCGGTGAAATGCCAATCGAACCTGGAGATAGCTGGTTCTCCCCGAAATAGCTTTAGGGCTAGCCTCGAGGTTGAGAGTTCTGGAGGTAGAGCACTGATTGGACTAGGGGCCCCCACAGGGTTACCGAATTCAGTTAAACTCCGAATGCCAGCAACTTATACTCGGGAGTCAGACTGCGAGTGATAAGATCCGTAGTCAAGAGGGAAACAGCCCAGACCGCCAGCTAAGGTCCCAAAGTGTATGTTAAGTGGAAAAGGATGTGGCGCTGCCTAGACAGCTAGGATGTTGGCTTAGAAGCAGCCACCATTCAAAGAGTGCGTAATAGCTCACTAGTCGAGTGGCGCCGCGCCGAAAATGTAACGGGGCTAAACATACCACCGAAGCTGCGGATTCCGTAAGGAATGGTAGGGGAGCGTTCCAAACCGCTGTGAAGCTGTACCGGAAGGAGCAGTGGAGCGTTTGGAAGTGAGAATGCCGGTGTGAGTAGCGAAAAGAGGGGTGAGAATCCCCTCCGTCGAAAGCCCAAGGTTTCCTGAGGAAGGCTCGTCCGCTCAGGGTTAGTCTGGACCTAAGCCGAGGCCGAAAGGCGTAGGCGATGGATAACAGGTTGATATTCCTGTACCGCCGATCCACCGTTTGAACAATGGGGGGACGCAGGAGGATAGTGACGCATGCGGATGGAAGTGCATGTGCAAGTTTCAAGACCGTCTGATTGGCAAATCCGTCAGGCACCAAAGTCAAGGAACGATGCGGAGTCCCGTAGGGACGTAGGTCACGATTTCACACTGCCAAGAAAAGCCTCTAGTGAGGGGGAAGGCGCCAGTACCGTAAACCGACACAGGTAGGCGAGATGAGAATTCTAAGACGCGCGGGATAACTCTCGTTAAGGAACTCGGCAAAATGGTCCCGTAACTTCGGGAGAAGGGACGCTCTACATGAGTAGAGCCGCAGTGAATAGGCCCAAACGACTGTTTAGCAAAAACACAGGTCTCTGCTAAATCGCAAGATGACGTATAGGGGCTGACGCCTGCCCGGTGCTGGAAGGTTAAGGGGATGGGTTAGCGCAAGCGAAGCTTTGAACCGAAGCCCCAGTAAACGGCGGCCGTAACTATAACGGTCCTAAGGTAGCGAAATTCCTTGTCGGGTAAGTTCCGACCCGCACGAAAGGCGTAACGATTTGGGCACTGTCTCAACGAGAGACCCGGTGAAATCATAGTACCTGTGAAGATGCAGGTTACCCGCGACAGGACGGAAAGACCCCATGGAGCTTTACTACAGCCTGATATTGAGGCTTTGTGCATGATGTACAGGATAGGCGGGAGACGTCGAGCCCGGAGCGCCAGCTTCGGAGGAGTCACCCTTGGGATACCGCCCTTCATGCATAGAGTCTCTAACTCGCAGCCGTGATCCGGCTGGAGGACCGTGTCAGGCGGGTAGTTTGACTGGGGCGGTCGCCTCCTAAACAGTAACGGAGGCGCCCAAAGGTTCCCTCAGAATGGTTGGAAATCATTCGTAGAGCGCAAAGGCAGAAGGGAGCTTGACTGCGAGACCTACAAGTCGAGCAGGGACGAAAGTCGGGCTTAGTGATCCGGTGGTTCCGCATGGAAGGGCCATCGCTCAACGGATAAAAGCTACCCTGGGGATAACAGGCTGATCTCCCCCAAGAGTCCACATCGACGGGGAGGTTTGGCACCTCGATGTCGGCTCATCGCATCCTGGGGCTGGAGTAGGTCCCAAGGGTTGGGCTGTTCGCCCATTAAAGCGGTACGCGAGCTGGGTTCAGAACGTCGTGAGACAGTTCGGTCCCTATCCGTCGTGGGCGCAGGAAATTTGAGGAGAGCTGTCCTTAGTACGAGAGGACCGGGATGGACGCACCGCTGGTGTACCAGTTGTTCCGCCAGGAGCATCGCTGGGTAGCTACGTGCGGACGGGATAAATGCTGAAAGCATCTAAGCATGAAGCCCCCTCCAAGATGAGATTTCCCTTTGAGTAATCAAGAAAGACCCCTCAGAGACGATGAGGTAGATAGGTCACGGGTGGAAGCGTGGCGACATGTGGAGCTGAGTGATACTAATCGGTCGAGGCCTTGTTCTAGCAGATGCTTGTTGATGACTTCAGTTTTGAGGGCGCGAGCCTTTCAAAAAAACGAAAAAAAGTCTTGACGTTATGTGAACATAATGTTAAGATAATAAATGTCTGGTGGCGATAGCCAAGTGGTCACACCCGTTCCCATGCCGAACACGGAAGTTAAGCACTTGAACGCCGAAAGTAGTTGGGGGCTTCCCCCTGTGAGGATAGGACGTTGCCAGGCACTTGACCGATCTGCAGATTGCAGGTCGGTCTTTTTGTGTAATCATTTTAGAGGAAAAGGAGTTTTTTCATGAAACACGAACTTCCTATTGTACATGCACTTCAACGTCACTTAGATCGAACGCCCATCTCATGGCATGTTCCTGGACATAAGAATGGGACATTAACACCGCTTCCTGACTTTTTTAAATGGGACGTCACAGAATTACCTGGTCTAGATGATTTTCATCATCCGGAAGAGGTCATTGCAGACGCGATAGCTTTGTTGCGAAAAGTCTATGATGCAAAAGCGAGTCATTTCCTTGTGAATGGTTCGACTGTTGGGAATTGGGCGATGCTTGCCGCTATAGCAACAAGAGGAGAGCGTGTTTATGTACAGCGTAACTCGCATAAATCCGTGTTCAATGCGTTAGAATGGCTAGGCATCGAACCGATCTTTCTTGAACCAGATATTCATGAGGAAACGGGAATTAGTGGCCATGTTTCACGTGAAACATTAAAGGAAGCGTTTACGAAATATCCAGGAGGAGTTGGCGTGTTTATCACTTCACCGACCTATTACGGGGAAGCAGCTGATATCATGTCACTCGTTCAGCTCACAGCGTCGCATGAACTCCCTTTATTAGTGGATGAAGCACACGGTGCACACTTCGGTGAAGCATTTGGTGTGCGCTCAGCATTTGAATTAGGAGCAACCGCGGTCGTTCAATCTGCCCATAAAACGCTTCCCGCACTAACGATGGGAGCATGGATGCACGAGCGATTTTCAGAAAAGACGAGAAGGAAGTTACAGCGAGCGCTTCAAGCGTTTCAGACCTCAAGTCCTTCATATTTACTTCTGGCTTCATTAGACTATGCGCGTTCCTATCGTGAACAATGGACAGTTAAAGGTATGTCAGATATTCAGGCTAGTCATGATGCATTCATCGAAGCACTTCAACGGTTCGATCATATGACGGTCCTTCGCTTCGATGATTGGTCACGGATGACATTAACGTATGAGGGATATTCAGGAGATGCGTTGCTGCACGCGTTACGAGCTGTTCAACTCGATGCGGAATTTGCTCTAGGAGATCACGTCGTCTGTATTTTGCCACTTCGTCCGCTAGCAAAGTCTGAGCAGAATGACTGGGTCCATCGTGTCGAACGAGCCATTCAAATGATGAAATCAGAAGGAATTCCTTTGAAAAGGTATATCGAGCAACCAATTATGGGTAAAATACAGGTATCTGCTTTATCTTGTTCTTATGAACAGTTAGAACAAGCAACAGGTACGTTCCGTCAGCTGGATGAGTGTATCGGTCATGTTTCACTCGAAACGATTATTCCGTACCCGCCAGGCATTCCGTTGATCGTCAGAGGAGAACGTATTACGGCGGAACAGGTATTACGTTTACGACATTATCAAACCGTAGCCGTTCATTTGCAAGGAGGCGAACAATTGCAACGAGGAGCGTTACGCGTCATAGAGGAAGGGTTTGAAGAATGAAAGGTACGTTCATTACTGTCGAAGGACCGGATGGTGCCGGTAAAACGACACAACTACAATTGCTTGGCGATGTGTTAAAAGAAAAGGGCTATAACGTCATGACGACCCGCGAGCCAGGTGGCACACGCGTTGGAAACGAAATTCGTTCGTTGATTTTGAATCCTGATTTTGAAGAGATGAAAGAGATGACGGAAATTCTGCTGTATGCAGCGTCTCGTGCCCAGCATGTCGAGGAATTGATTCGACCGGCGTTAGAGGCAGGCACAATCGTCTTATGTGACCGATTCGTCGATGCGTCACTTGCGTATCAAGGATATGGTCTTGGACATCCGATTGATCTCGTGCGTCAAATCAATGATTCTGCAACAGGTGGGTTGGCGCCAGACCGGACGTATTTGTTTGATTTAACGGTAAAAGATTCTAAAAAACGAATGATGGATCGGGGAGCACTTGATCGAATCGAGCAACGAGATGATGCGTTTCGTGCCCGCGTCTATGATGGTTTTCAGCAGATTGCGGCGTCGGATCCAGAACGGGTACAGATCGTACAAGCCAATCGGTCGATTGAAGCGATTCATCAGGACTTAGTGGAAGATGTCATTACGTATTTAGAAGAAAAGGAGAGATTCTCATGAAAATGGTCATTACGATCGTTCAAGATAAAGATAGCTTACGTTTGGCGGAAGCACTTGTCGAGCATGATTTCCGAGCAACGAAACTGGCAACGACAGGTGGTTTTCTTAAAGAAGGGAACACGACGTTCATGATTGGTGTACAGAGTGAGCGTCTCGATGATTTGTTACGATTGATCAAAAAGAACTGTTCGAGCCGCGAACAGATGGTCTCTCCAATCTCACCAATGGGTGGTCATGCCGATTCTTATATCCCGTATCCCGTTGAAGTCCAGGTAGGCGGGGCAACGGTCTTCGTCTTGCCAATCGAAGGGTTTCATCAATTCTGATGCAGACGTTTCATGAACTGGAACAGACACAATCGGTCATTTCGACGATTCTTCAAAATTCGTTACGGAACGATCGAATCAATCACGCTTATATCTTCACCGGAGACTATGAGCCGCTTCTACTTGAAGCGGCTCACTTGTTCGCGAAAAGCCTTTTTTGTGAGGCACCGGTCGATGTAGAACCGTGTGGTGTCTGTCGTAGCTGTCGGCGGATGGAAAGTGGCAACTTGGTCGATTATTATGAAATCGAACCAGATGGCGCGACCATCAAAAAAGAACAGATTCAACAATTGATGCATGATCTCTCACTCCGAGGACTCGAAGGCGATCGTCAGATTTATGTCATTACCCAGTCCCATAAGATGACTCCGCAGGCAGCGAACAGTTTGCTGAAGTTCTTTGAGGAACCAGGAGAAGGAAAAGTAGCCTTATTGTTGACGAATCAACCTCAACTCCTTTTACCGACGATTCGATCGCGGGGACAGTTATTAAGTTTTCGCCCAGCGGATCGTCAAATGATTGGCGAGGTTTTATCTGAAAAAACGGGACGGGACCACGAGTTGACGCAACTGGCAGCGCGTGTCTATCCAAAAGTCGAGGATGCGGAAGAAGCATTACTCGAAGACTGGTTTGTAAATGCGCGAGCGTCAGTGTTACAATTGATGGAGGAATTAGCGAATCGTCCGGCTGATTTACCGCTGTTCGTACAAGAGAAATGGATGGGACAATTCAAGAACCGTCAGGATGTCCGAATCGGTCTTGAACTCGTCACCTGTTTCTTCGAGGATGTCTTACGTCTGAAACTGAATCCGGCGTGGGAAGGTATGACCTATACGAATAGTAAACCCCACCTTGAACAGATGGGGTCTAAGAGCCAGACGACGATCACCCGCTGGTTGCAAGCTGTGCTTGCTGCAGTCCGACGGGTCGAAGCGAATGTTAATCCCCAATTAACAGTTGAGCGTCTCATGTTTGACTTACAGAAAGGGTAGAGCGACATGCTAGAAGTAGTAGGCGTTCGCTTTAAAGAAGCGGGCAAAATTTATTATTTTGCACCTGGACAAGAGTCATTATCACGAGGACAAGCAGTCATCGTTGAGACGGTACGGGGCATTGAATATGGCGAAGTGGTCATCGCCGATAAACAAATGGACGAAGAAGATGTGGTGTTGCCACTGAAATCCATTCTTCGAATTGCTGACGATAAGGATGCAATGATCGTCCGCGAAAATAAAGTCGCAGCGCTTGATGCGCATGCGGTATGTGTCGAAAAAATCCGTGAACATAAACTCGATATGAAATTGGTCGATGTCGAGTACACGTTTGACCGCAATAAGGTCATCTTCTACTTCACGGCAGAAGGACGTGTCGATTTCCGTGAGCTCGTCAAAGATTTAGCGGCTGTCTTCCGGACACGCATCGAACTCCGTCAAATCGGTGTTCGGGATGAAGCGAAGTTACTTGGAGGCATCGGTCCGTGTGGTCGTGTCTTATGTTGTTCATCTTTCCTTGGTGAGTTCGAACCGGTCTCGATCAAGATGGCAAAAGATCAAAACCTGTCGTTGAATCCGACGAAGATTTCAGGAGTATGTGGTCGTTTGATGTGCTGCTTGAAATATGAGAACGATACGTATGAAGAGATGCGCCGTGATTTGCCGGACTACGGAAAACGTTTGACGGTACCTGAAGGCGAAGGACGCGTCGTTGGCTTGAACATCCTCGATCAAGTCGTTCAAATCGAACTGAAGGATCGTTCCCGCGTCTTGACGTATTCGATGGAAGAACTATTATCCGTTGGTGCCGTAAAACCAAAACGACCAAAAGAATAACGGGGTGCATACGCGTGGAGAGAGTCGATAAAAAAGAAATCATTACGCGTGTCGATGCGATTGAGCAACAGATTCATTTGCTGACTGAGCATCTGAGCGTGTTAAAGGATCAGCTGGCTTACATGATGGAAGAGAACCAACATCTGTATCTGGAGAATCATCATCTTCGGGAAAAAGTCGAACGCGATGAACAACAGCCGGTCACGGAAGCGGAAGAAGCGGAAGCGGGCGTCGGTGCGGGCTACGATAATCTCGGACGATTGTACCAGGAAGGGTTCCACATCTGTAACTTGCATTATGGACAAGTACGAAAAGACGGCGATTGCCTCTTTTGCTTATCCATGTTAACGAAACATTGAGAGGCTGACTTCTACATGAGTCAGTCTTTTTTTCGGAAAGGAAGGCACGACATGTTTGAACTATTACCAGACGAACGACTTGATTATCTCTTAGGACAAGAAGGGAAAATCATTCAAAGTCCATCCGTCTTCTCGTATTCACTCGACGCGGCACTGCTCGCACGATTTGCGTGGGTCCCGATTCAACAGGGACGGATTGCCGATCTCTGTTCGGGAAACGGTGCGATTCCACTCTTTTTATCCTACCGGACGAAAGGGCAGATCACGGGTCTTGAAATTCAACCGCGACTAGCGGAGATGGCACGACGTAGCGTCAACTTGAATGAACTGAACAATCGGATTGAGATGATTGAAGGGGACGTCAAAGAGGCGGGTACGCGTCTTGGATACGGCATCTATGATGCTGTCACCTGTAATCCTCCTTATTTTTTAGCAAACGAGACATCGAACCAAAACCAAAGTGAACATTATACGATTGCAAGACATGAAGTCCTCTGTACACTCGAAGACTGTATTCGAGGTGCATCTGATTTGTTGAAACAAGGCGGGAAAGCAGCGTTCGTCCATCGACCGGAACGACTGCTTGATATCGTTACCTTGATGCGGGCGTATCGCTTGGAACCGAAACGGATGCAGCTGATTTATCCGAAAGCAGGGAAGGAAGCGAACATGCTCTTGATCGAGGGGATCAAGGATGCAAAACCTGGACTAAAGGTCCTTCCCCCATTCATCGTCTATGAAGCGGACAACTCGTATGCGGCTCAGATGAAGGAGCTGTTCGATGTCTGAGCATGCAGTCTATATCGTTCGTTGCCAAGATGATACGTATTATACGGGTTACGCGGTAGACGTCACGCAACGCATCGCGACACATAACGCAGGTAAGGGTGCGAAGTATACACGTGCCCGTCTACCGGTCGTCCTCGTTCATCAGGAGATATTCGCAACGAAGTCAGAGGCAATGAAGCGGGAATATGCGATTAAACAATTAACACGTTCACAAAAAGAACGTTTGATTCAAGGAGGAACCTCATGAAAGCGACGAGTAGCTATCAACAGCAAGGAGCCGGTCTCTATATCGTCCCGACACCAATCGGCAATTTAGAAGACATGACGTATCGGGCCGTCCGGATCTTACAGGAATCCGATATCGTCGCAGCAGAAGATACGCGCCAGACGATGAAACTGTTTCGGCACTTTTCAATTGAGACGAAGCTTGTCAGTTACCATGAACACAATAAACAAACTAGCGGCGAACGACTCCTCGCCGACTTGCAGGCAGGAAAGCAAGTCGCCCTCGTCTCCGACGCCGGTATGCCTGGTATCTCGGATCCGGGAAGCGATTTGATTCGCCAAGCAATCGTTGCAGACATTCCTGTCATCGTTCTCCCGGGTGCGAATGCTGCGTTGACAGCTCTTGTCGCGTCCGGTCTGTCGACAGAACGCTTTTTGTATTATGGCTTTTTGCCACGGAAGAAAAAAGAGCGCCGCGAAGCGTTAGAGCAATTGAAATACGAATCGGGAACCCTCGTCTTCTATGAAGCACCGCATCGTTTGAAAGAGATGTTGCAAGGGATCGAGGAAGTGCTTGGTGATCGCCAGGTGACGTTAGCCCGGGAACTAACGAAACGGTATGAAGAATACATTCGGGGTAGCGTGAGTGAATTACGCGCTTGGGCAGCAGAAGACGTTCGGGGTGAGTTCGTCGTTCTTGTCGAAGGATCAAACGAAGAACGACCGGATGCGGTCATTCAAGACAGTGATCCACTCGAGCAAATTCGTCGGTACATCGAAGAAGGCGAAAAGCCGAATGCAGCGTTGAAGCGTGTCGCAAAGGAACGGGGACTCGATCGTCAGGAACTGTACCTTGCGTTTCACGAAGCAGATTAAAAAAAGGAAGCCCCGTCAGGAGCTTCCTTTTTTGTTTATTCGTTGCTTGCGTAGTGACGATCGAGGAAATCTTTTAATTCAACGAGAACGCGTTGTGCGCCATCTGGTGAAAGAATCAATTTACCATCAGCCAATTTGAAGTTATCTTCTGATACTTCTCCTGTGACTTGGCAAGTCATGTTTGGTTTATATTTTTTAAGGATGATCTGTTCGTTGTCGACATAGATCTCGAGGGCATCCTTTTCTGCAATTTGAAGTGTACGGCGTAATTCGATTGGAATTACGACACGACCGAGCTCGTCTACTTTACGTACAATACCTGTTGATTTCATTTTGTTGTTCCTCCTTTGATGTCATGGATCTCTTTTTCTTTTGAAAAATCGTCAAAATTCGACATCGTTTCTATAGAATGTAGAATACTAGACTTTCCAAAAGTAGTCAACCAATCTGAATAGCTTGAAATCAAAATGTCATTTATTTCTCAAAAACACCATATTTGAAACGATTTATTAATACATTTTCCCTTTTTAAAGGAAATGAAACTATAGAGTGTGTTTTTTTGTAATTTGATGTCTGATGTCAAAAAATGTTTCGATTCGACAAAAAGTGAGTTTCGACATCAGTCCCGTAACAGCGTATAATAGCCTATAATGAAGATGGAAATCAGAGAACGGAGGAATAACATGGCAAAGACATTTTATATCACGACCCCAATTTATTATCCAAGTGCAAAACTACATATCGGTCACGCGTACACGACGGTGGCTGGAGATGCGATGGCGCGGTACAAACGGCTTCAAGGATTCGACGTCCGGTATTTGACTGGTAGCGATGAGCACGGTCAAAAGATCCAGGAAAAAGCAGCAGAAGCAGGGATATCGGAACAGGCATTCGTTGACGGTGTCGTCGAACAGATTAAAGTCTTATGGGATCGTCTCGACATCTCGTACGATGATTATATTCGGACGACAGAACCACGTCACAAGAAAGTCGTCGAAAAAGTGTTCGAAACACTTCTTGAATCAGGCGATATCTATTTAGGCGAATACGAAGGATGGTATTCGATTCCGGATGAGACGTACTATACGGAATCACAACTCGTCGATGGGAAGAGCCCTGACAGCGGACACCCGGTCGAACTCGTTCGCGAAGAATGTTACTTCTTCCGGATCAGCAAGTACGCGGACCGTCTGCTTGAGTACTTTGAAGCGAATCCGTCATTCATCTTACCGGAATCACGTAAACACGAAATGATCAATAACTTCATTAAACCAGGTCTTCAAGACTTAGCGGTCTCACGGACGACGTTCAACTGGGGTGTACAAGTCCCGTCGAATCCGAAGCATGTTGTCTACGTCTGGATCGATGCGTTGACGAACTATATCTCGTCACTCGGTTACGGTACAGATGATCATGGTAACTTCGATAAGTACTGGCCAGCAGATGTACATCTCGTCGGAAAAGAAATCGTTCGTTTCCACACAATCATCTGGCCGGCACTCTTGATGGCGCTTGACCTCCCATTACCGAAGAAAGTCTTCGCACATGGTTGGTTGTTGATGAAAGACGGAAAAATGTCGAAATCAAAAGGGAACGTCGTCGATCCGATTCCATTGACGGATCGCTACGGTCTCGACGCTCTTCGTTACTACCTCTTACGGGAAGTGCCATTCGGTTCGGACGGTATGTTCACACCTGAAGCATTCGTTGAGCGGATGAACTATGATTTAGCGAACGATCTCGGGAACTTACTCAACCGGACGATCGCGATGGTCACGAAATACTTTGATGGTGAGATCCCAGCCTATACAGGTAACGTGACACCGTTTGATGCGACATTGTCGGATCTTGCAAAAGAAACGGTCACGAAAGTCGAAGCATCGATGGAACACATGGAATTCTCTGTTGTGCTGTCGAACATTTGGCAATTGATCAGCCGTGCCAATAAGTACATCGATGAGACACAACCGTGGGTGCTTGCAAAAGACGAAACGAAAACAGTCGAACTCGGTTCAGTCATGGTGCATCTCGTCGGCGTCTTGCGTCACGTGGCGATCATGTTGCAACCGTTCATGACGCGTTCACCAAAAGAGATCTTTGCGCAACTCGGTCTCTCTGGACAAGCGATGGACTGGGCAGCGCTCGAGAAGTTCGCAGACATCACACCAGGAACGAAAGTCGGTACAGCGACACCAATCTTCCCACGTCTCGACGTCAAAGAAGAGGTCGAAGCAATCGTCGACATGATGCGTCAAGCTTCTGCAGCACGTGTTGAGGAAGAGGAAGTTGAAGAAGAAGACGAAGATATTCGTCCAGAAACGACAATCGATGTCTTTGACCAGATCGAACTCCGTGTTGGTGAAGTCGTGACGGCTGAAAAGATCAAAAAGGCGAAAAAACTATTGAAGCTACAAGTCGATATGGGCAAAGAAACACGCCAAATCGTCTCTGGTATTGCTCAGTGGTATGAGCCGGAAGATTTAGTCGGACGAAAAGTCATTGTCGTGGCGAACTTAAAACCGGTCACGTTACGTGGCGAACTCTCACAAGGAATGGTCCTTGCTGCTGAAAAAGCAGGAAAACTTGAACTAGCGACGGTCCCGTCAACGATGGCGAACGGCGCAAGCGTAAAATAAAACCGATGCCTGTGGACTTCATGTCACAGGCATTTTTTTAAAGAAGGAGTCGAACAGCTATGTTAATCGATACACACACTCACTTGAATGCAGACCAATTTGCGGACGACGTCCACGAGACGATCGAGCGGGCACGCGCGAACGGTGTCTCACCGATGATCGTCGTCGGATTTGATCATAAGACGATTGATCGTGCGATGGAACTCGTCGAAGCGTACGATGATCTTTATGCGGTCATCGGCTGGCATCCCGTCGACTCGATTGATTTTGACGAGGAAGCGTACCAAAAGGTCGAACGGTTGATGGATCACGAAAAAGTCGTTGCGCTCGGAGAAATCGGGCTCGACTATCACTGGGATACGTCACCGAAAGATGTGCAGCAGGAAGCTTTCCGCAAACAGATCCGGCTCGCGAAGCAGAAGAAAAAACCGATCGTCATCCATAACCGGGAAGCGACAGAAGATACGTTACGGATCCTTGAAGAAGAGGATGCAAAAGAAGTCGGAGGGATTCTGCATAGCTACAGCATGAGTGCTGAATTATTACCACGATGCCTGGCGATGAACTTCTATATTTCACTTGGAGGTCCCGTTACGTTCAAGAATGCGAAGATGCCGAAACGTGTCGCGCAGGAAGTCCCGCTCGATCGTCTACTCGTTGAGACGGATTGTCCGTACCTGACACCAACACCGCACCGCGGTAAACGCAACGAACCGGCTTACGTCCGATTCGTCGCTGAAGAGATCGCGCAGCTCCGTGGCATGATGTATGCTGACGTCGAAGCAGCGACGACGGAAAATGCAAAACGGGTCTTCCGTTTGCCATGATGCGTTCGTTGACGTTCATTACGATCGGGTGCAGCCTGCTACTTGCGGCTGCGCTCGTCTATGGGATGATGGATCATCCACAAACCGTGACTGTCTTGATTGATGGTCAAGAACAGCAAATTGAAACGACAGCTGACTCTGTCTATGGAGCACTTGAAGAAGCCGGTATTACGACGCGTGACAATGATGTGATTGAACCGGCACTCAGTGCCGACCTGCCGAAAAAACGATTAATCGTCATTCAGCGGGCAAAAGAAATCACGCTGATCATGGGATATGGTGAATCACGTCGGGTTCGGACGCAGGCACGCCAAGTGAAGGATTTGCTTGCAGAACGCGGCATCAAGAAAGCAGACACCGATGATATCTATCCGTCCTCTGATGCTGTATTGACGAACGGCATGACGGTGCGGTACCGGGAAGCTTTTCCCGTTGATCTCGTCGTCGGTGGAAAAGCCCGACAAATCTACACGTATGAGACGTCAGTCCGCGAATTGTTAGCGCGAGAAGGAGTCCGCTTGCAAAAGGAAGACCGGGTTGCTCCGGATCCTGATACGCGTGTGACGGAAGGGACGTTGATTACGGTCAACACGACACGTCGTGCGACGTTGACGCAGGAACAGCTCGTTCCGTTTGAGATCGAAGAAGTCGAGGATCCGACTTTGCCGGAAGGCGAGCAACTCGTAACGGCATCTGGTCGTCCGGGTGTCCGAACAAAAAAGTATCAGTTGACGTTAGCTGACGGTCTCAGTAAAGAGAAAAAACTGATTGGTGATCAAGTGACCCAGACACCTGTCAAACAAGTCGTCAAAGTCGGTACAAAACCAGTCGAGACACCTACCGAAACGCCCGTCTTCAACGAAGAACAGGCGACGAATCCACTAACGGAAACACCAAAAGCCGATGCAGACCTTGATTTTTCGAGTGCGAAGAGTTTGATGGTCGAAGCGACGGCGTATACGAACGACCCAGCTTCGAACGGCAGTCGTTTGTATAACGGACGTGCCTTGACAGCGACCGGGTATGACGTGACGGATACGATCACCTATCAAGGGATGCCGATTATCGCGGTTGATCCGAAAGTCATTCCGCTTGGAACGAAAGTCTACGTCGAAGGAGTGGGTCTTGCGATCGCCCTCGATACCGGTGGCGCCATCAAAGGCAATAAGATCGATGTCTTAGTCGATGGAGAACAAACAGCGAAGACATTCGGTCGAAAACAACTGCAAGTCTGGGTCATCCCTAGTGCAACGGAAGCGGACACGTGACGCTTCCTTGTTTTTTTCGTGGAAACAGGTACAATTACGAGAGTGTTTGAAGAAGGTGGAGAGATCATGCGGAAACGCTTAAAAGAAGTCATCGTCGTCGAAGGACGGGATGATACGACACGATTACAAGAAGTCTTTGATGTCGATACAATTGAAACGAACGGTTCAGCCGTTAATGAACAAACGATGCAACGGATCGAGAAAGCACTCGAGCGACGCGGTGTCATCATCTTTACGGATCCTGATTTTCCGGGAGACCGCATCCGTGCCCGAATCAATGAACGCGTACCAGGCTGTAAACATGCTTATCTTCCGCGTGCTCAAGCAAAAGATAAACGAGGCAAAATCGGTGTTGAACATGCCTCACCTGCCGCAATCGAAGAGGCGCTCGCTGCTGTCTATGAGACGGAAGAAGCACCGGTTGCCGAAGTGACACGTGAGATGATTCTAGCGGCCGATTTGATTGGTGGACCAGCAGCCTCGATCCGTCGTCGTCGTCTCGGTCAGATTCTTGCAATCGGTGAACCGAACGCAAAACAACTCGTTAAACGTGTCGCCTCGATCCGGATTACGCGGGCAGAATGGGAAGCGGCTCTGAAACAACTAGAGGAGGAAGAAGTTTGAAAGACATTGCTACATTGCACCGGACGAAAGAAATTTTAGCGAAACATGGCTTTTCGTTTAAAAAATCGTTAGGACAAAACTTTTTAATCGATTTAAATGTATTAGGAAACATCGTTGGGGCAGCTGGATTAACGCCTGAGAGCGGTGTACTCGAAATCGGACCGGGAATCGGGTCATTGACGGAACAATCGGCGAAACAGGCGAAAAAAGTCGTCGCTCTTGAAATCGATCAGCGGTTGCTACCGATTCTTGATGATACACTTTCACCATATCCCCATACGAAGGTCATTCACGGTGATGCCCTTGAACTTGATCTTTCGACGATCGTCGCAGAAGAATTCACGCAAGAAGGCATCACTGACGTTGCCGTCGTCGCGAATCTTCCGTATTATGTCACGACGCCAATCATCATGCGGATCCTTGAAGCGAAAGCACCGTTTCGAACGCTCGTCATGATGATTCAAAAGGAAGTCGCTGAACGAATCGGTGCGAAACCAGGAACAAAAGCGTACGGTTCCTTGTCGATTGCGATTCAATATTATGCGGAAGCTGAAGTCTGTTTTACGGTTCCAAAGCAAGTCTTCATTCCGGCACCAAATGTTGATTCAGCTGTCATCCGTTTGAACATTCGAAAAGAGCCAGCAGTACAGACACAGGATGAGGCACTCTTCTTCGAAATCGTCCGAGCAAGTTTTGCACAGCGTCGGAAAACGATTCTGAATAACTTGACGACCCACTTCGGGAAGACGGAAAAGGCGGCGGTCGAAGCGGCATTGTTAGAAGCTGGAATCGAACCACGTCGACGCGGAGAAACGCTCAGCCTGCAGGAATTCGCACAGTTAGCGGATGCACTTTTGCCAATTAAAAAACGTTGACGGATACGATTAGAACAGATATAATATTTCCCCTTTCTAATATTTATTTAATATGCTATAATAAATATTAGTGAGGTGAAGCGTATGCCAAAGACGTTGAACGAAATCAGACATGTTTTCGAAACACATGTTGGTGAAAGACTGACGCTAAAAGCAAGCGGCGGTCGTAAAAAGGTCGTAACCCGAATCGGAACGCTCGTTGAGACGTATCCTTCGGTGTTTGTAGTCAAGCTAGACGCAGAGCGCCACAATGTCGAGCGAGTTTCTTATAGCTACGCCGACGTGCTAACAGACTCCGTACAAATCGAATTTGCGAATTCGTAAACTTACCTTCCGAAGCGGACAAAATGTTCGCTTCTTTTTTTGTGGAAAGGTTGATACAATTCCTACAGGAAACGAACTAGAGGAGGAACGGCACGATGACGATTATTGTAAAGGCTCCGGCCAAGATCAACCTAGTCCTGGATGCGACGGCAAAGCGCCCGGACGGCTATCACGATGTACATATGGTGATGACGACAGTCGATTTGGCAGACCGTCTAGAATTGACGGAGCTGCCGTCAGGAGAAATTCGAATGAATGCCCAGCATGCTTACGTTCCAAACGACGAACGTAATCTTGCTTATAAAGCAGCAGCGATCTTAAAAGAAAAATACGACGTCAAGACAGGGGTGGAAATCTTCTTAGAGAAGCACATCCCGGTCGCAGCGGGACTCGCTGGTGGTTCTAGTGACGCGGCAGCGACATTACGTGGTTTGAACGAGTTATGGCAACTTGGCTTGACGCTGGAAGAGTTGGCGGAAGTCGGCGCAGCGGTTGGATCCGACGTTCCGTTTTGTGTCATGGGAGGAACAGCGATTGCGACGGGTCGCGGAGAGAAGCTAGAAAAACTTGTCTCACCACCCCCCTGCTGGGTCGTTCTTGCTAAACCGACGATCGGTGTCTCGACGGCTGACGTCTATGGTGCCCTCGACTTGAACACGGCAAAACGTCCGAACGTCGAAGTGATGATCGATGCGGTGAAAGACCAAGATTTCCAAGCGATCTGCCAATCACTCGGAAATGTTCTCGAATCGGTCACGTTGCCGATGTACCCAGAAGTCGAGCAAATCAAGGAATTCATGGCGAGTTGTGGCGCAGAAGGTGTCTTAATGAGCGGAAGTGGTCCGACCGTCTTTGCTTTGACGGAGCACGAGAATCGGGCACAACGTCTCTATAATGGATTACGCGGCTTTTGTAATGAAGTCTACGTCGTTCGTCTTTTAGGCGAAAACCATTGATAATATCCGTATGAAAATGATATATTCACTATTGAATATTCGGAATTACGGAGAGGTGGAACAAAACAAATGAAAATTCGGAGAAGTGGTCGCTTGGTCGACATGACGCGATACTTGCTTGACCATCCCCATCATCTCGTCTCATTGACGATTTTTGCAGAACGCTATAAATCGGCGAAATCGTCGATCAGTGAAGATTTAGATATCGTCAGCGAGATGTTAGAACATGAGGGAACAGGTCGTCTCGTCACGGTACCAGGTGCTGCGGGTGGCGTCATGTTCATCCCAACGTGGAGCAGTAAGAAGGCGTTACCGTTCATCGACGATCTATGTGAACGTGTCGCACGTCCAGATCGACTGTTACCTGGGGGATATCTCTATTTGACGGACTTACTCGGGGATCCGAAGATGGTCAAACAAATGGGGCAAGTGTTTGCATCTGTCTTTAGCCAAAAGAAAGTCGATGTCGTCATGACAATCGCGACGAAAGGGATTCCACTTGCTTATGCGGTCGCTGAGCAACTTGGTGTGCCGTTCGTCATCGTGCGTTCGGATAGTCGCGTGACAGAAGGTTCAACGGTCAGTATCAATTATGTCTCAGGTTCTTCAAAAGCGATTCGGACGATGGCACTCGCGCGTCGGAGCTTACCACGTGGGGCGAACGTCTTATTGATTGATGACTTCATGAAAGCCGGCGGAACGATTCGCGGAATGATGAGTCTCTTGAGCGAGTTCGAAGCCAAGGTCGCAGGCGTTGGTGTCTTGATTGAGGCAGAGGGTGCCGAGAAGAAGATGGTCAATGAATACGTCAGCTTAATGAAATTAGCGGACGTCGACGTCGATCTTGGTCAAATCCAAGTCAAGCGTGGAAACGTCGACCACTATTTCTCAGAAGCTGAGACTACCTGAAATTGACAGCCGCATGGATTGTAACTATACTGTAATTATCAAACTTTTGGAAATTATGCGTAAAAAGATTGGGAAAGACTAAACCTTTGTTTGTTTTAAGCCGTAAGTAGAAGTAGACAACGAAGAGTTGTGACAACGGTTAAAGGGGTGCGGACAAAATGAACGTTACGGACGTTAAAATTCGTCGCGTCGTGGCAGAGGGTCGAATGAAAGCACTTGCCTCTATTACGCTCGACCACGAATTCGTGGTACATGATTTGCGTGTGATCGAAGGGAACAGTGGTCTCTTCGTCGCCATGCCAAGCAAACGAACGCAAGAAGGTATCTTCCGGGATGTCGCTCATCCAATCAATGCATTAATGCGAAAAAAGGTCGAAGATTCAGTACTCGAAGCCTATGCGGCACGTGAGGATCAAGAAGATGGCGTCGGTTACGAAGTCTCTTCTGCCCAAACGACAGATCAAGCATAAGAAAAAGACAGGTTTTCTCTTCTTGGGAAAACCTGTCTTTTTTCTCGCTTTTTCCTCGATTCCGCTTCGTCCCATCATTGAATAACGATGCCATTTTCGTTATAGTTGGAACGAGTGTACTATTTCAGAACGAAATCAACACTAATTTACGTGGAGGAGCGACAAGGATGAATCATTTCGCGGTAATTCTAGCAGCGGGTAAAGGAACTCGGATGAAATCGAAGCTTTACAAAGTACTTCACCCAGTCGCTGGGAAACCTATGGTACAGCACGTCGTCGATCAATTAGCGACGCTCGGCGTCAAGCGACAGGTCGTCATCGTCGGTCACGGTGCGGAATCCGTCAAAGAAGTGCTTGGCACATCGGTGGAATACGCACTTCAAAGTGAGCAGCTTGGCACAGGTCATGCTGTTCAAATGGCAGAACCCGTACTCGGGAACGAACAGGGAGCAACACTCGTCGTCTGTGGCGATACACCACTCTTGACGAGCGAGACACTGTCTTCATTGTTACAACATCATACGGATACGAACGCAAAAGTGACTGTCTTGACGGCACTCGCTGACGATCCGACAGGTTACGGACGAATCGTGCGTGGCGAAGATGGAAACGTCTCGAAAATCGTCGAGCACAAGGATGCGAATGCAGAAGAACTTGCACTTCGGGAAATCAATACAGGTACGTATGTATTTGATAACGAGATGTTGTTCGCAACGCTGAAGCAGGTCAAGAACGATAACGCGCAAGGTGAGTATTACTTACCAGACGTGATTGAGATTGCTAAAGCAGCAGGCGAAACGATCGCAGCGTATGCGGCACCTACGTTCGAAGAGACAATCGGTGTCAACGATCGCGTCGCACTTGCGCAAGCGGAAACATCGATGCGTAAGCGGACGAGCGAGTACTGGATGCGTCAGGGTGTCACATTCGTTGACCCGTCTTCGACGTATATCGGACCGGACGTCACGATTGGTTCAGATACTGTTCTTTATCCGGGAACGCAATTACTCGGTCGCACGGTCATTGGTTCAGAATGTACGATTGGTCCGAACTCGGATATTCGCAATAGTGAAGTGGCAGATGGTGCCATTGTTCGTCAATCCGTCGTCACGGATAGCAAGATTGGTCCAGCGGCACAAGTCGGTCCATTCGCGCATTTACGTCAACAAGCGGTTCTCGGAGCGAATACACGCGTTGGAAACTTTGTTGAGATCAAGAAATCAACATTTGGTGAAGGTAGCAAATCAGCGCACCTGAGCTATGTCGGAGATGCGACGATCGGAGAGAACGTCAATCTCGGTTGTGGATCAATCACGGTCAACTACGATGGAAAAAATAAATTCCAGACGATCATTGAGGACGATGCCTTTATCGGCTGTAACGTCAACTTGATTGCACCGGTCACGGTCGGCAAGAACGCCCTTGTTGCTGCCGGATCAACCGTCACGGATGATGTGCCGGAAAACGGTCTCGCGATCGCACGGGAACGTCAAACGACGAAACCTGATTATCGTTAATTCATTACTTGTCGCTCTACTCGTCTAAACCCAAACAAATGGAGGCCACCTACACATGTCTACTGTCTTAGAACATGAAATTCGTATTTTCGCACTCAACTCGAACAAACCACTGGCAGAGGAAATCGCTAAAGTCATCGGAATCCCGGTGAGCGAAAGTTCAGTCAAGCACTTCAGTGATGGCGAAATTTCGATGAACATCGAAGAAAGTGTCCGAGGAGATGATATTTACATCATTCAATCGACAAGCCAACCAGTCAACGAAAACCTGATGGAACTTCTCATCATGATCGATGCACTGAAACGGGCGTCTGCACGGACAATCAACGTCGTCATTCCGTATTACGGTTATGCGCGTCAAGACCGCAAAGCACGTTCACGTGAGCCAATCACGGCGAAGCTCGTTGCAAACTTGCTTGAAGTAGCAGGGGCGACACGCGTCGTGACGATGGATCTCCATGCAGCACAAATCCAAGGGTTCTTCGATATTCCAGTAGATCAGTTGATGGGTGTACCGCTTCTCGCCTCATACTTCGAGAAAAAGAACATCGATCCAAACGAACTCGTCATCGTTTCTCCAGACCATGGCGGTGTCACACGGGCACGTAAATTAGCAGAACAATTAAAAGCACCAATCGCGATCATCGACAAACGCCGTCCGAAACCGAACGTCGCAGAAGTCATGAACATCGTTGGTCAAGTCGATGGCAAGATTGCCATCATCATCGATGATATCATCGATACAGCGGGTACGATCACACTTGCAGCGAACGCTTTGATCGAAAACGGAGCGAAACAAGTCTATGCATGTTGTACACACCCTGTTCTTTCGGGTCCAGCAATGGAACGGATCGAGAACTCAGCGATCGAAGAACTCGTCGTCTTGAACACAATCGACTTAACGCAACGCGAATGTGCAAGCAAAATCAAACAAATCTCTGTGGCACGCTTGCTTGCAGAAGCAATCATCCGTGTACACGAACAGAAATCAATCAGCCCGCTCTTCAGCTGATTGCTTGATGCATACGAACGACGTGGTCCGGTTTATTGAAATCGGACCCTTGTTCGTTTACTTTTTTAAACAGAAATGAGGAATCGATATGAAATGTATCGTCGGATTAGGGAATCCCGGAGCGAAGTATGCCAATACACGCCATAACATCGGTTTTCTTGCGATTGATGCCTTAGCGGAGAAACACGGAATCGCGCTTTCAGAATCGAAGTTTAAAGCCCTCTTCGGAACGGGAATGATAAACGGAGAGCGTGTTGTGCTC
The DNA here is from genome assembly GCF_000702605.1 of Exiguobacterium acetylicum DSM 20416. Lineage (NCBI taxonomy): Bacteria > Bacillati > Bacillota > Bacilli > Caryophanales > Exiguobacterium > Exiguobacterium acetylicum. The sequence continues at coordinate 2,778,465 of NZ_JNIR01000001.1, forward strand.
GTCAAGCCATTGACGTATATGAACTTATCAGGCGAAGCAGTACGACCATTGCTTGATTTCTACAAGATCGCAGTCGAGGATGTGCTCGTCATCTATGATGATCTGGATTTACCGCTTGAGAAATTACGCTTGCGTTCAAAAGGAAGTGCAGGCGGTCATAATGGCGTCAAGTCGTTGATCCAGCACCTCGGGACGCAGGAGATCAAGCGCCTTAAGCTCGGCGTCGGTCGACCACCGGCACCCATCCAAGTCATCGACTGGGTGTTAATGAATTTTTCGAAGGCGGAACAAGGAAGTCTGCAACACGTACTCAATGCGTCTGTCGATGTAGCGACGGACTTCATAGACACACCGTTTCTCGCTTTGATGAATCGGTATAACTGAACGCAACGCTTTGGGGTTCCAAAGCGTTTTTGCTGTCGTGTTTTAGGAGGAAGAAGATGAAACAATTACAAGAACTGTTACTAGCGATTCCTGAAATCAAGACGGTTCGGGAACGCTTCCGGGATGGTGTCAACGCGCAGTTGATCACCGGTCTGATGAATAGCGGAAAGGCACTGTTCGTCGCCGGGATTTATCAGGAGACGAAACGTCGATTCGTGCTTGTGACGCATAATATGTTCCAAGCGCAAAAACTATATGATGATTTGATTGAACTCGTACCGGAAGAAGACGTCATGCTCTATCCGGTCGATGAGACGTTAGCCGCGGAACTCTCCTACGGGGCAAGTCCGGAATTGCGGGCAACACGGATCGAGACCCGTCATCGTTTACTGACGACGGACGACGGAATCCTAATCATTCCGCTCGTCGGTTTACGTCGATATGTTCCGGATGCACAGACGTTTTTGTCGCATGTCAAACAAGTCAAACCGGGCGACATCTTATCGATTCCGGACTTCGTCCAGGATTTAGTCGATGCGGGGTACGAACGGACAGCGACCGTGACGACGCCTGGTGAGTTTGCTGTTCGCGGAAGTATTATCGATATTTATCCACTCACGGTCGAACGCCCGTACCGGCTCGATCTATTCGACGAGGAAGTCGACTCGATCTATACATTTGATGCGGAGACCCAACGTTCGCTCGGTGTCGTCGCAGAAGCATGTTTGATGCCAGCAGCGGAACACTTCGCGACGAAGGATCAGTTAAAGGACGCGGGTGAAAAAGTCCGTCGTCTTTATGAGGCGACGAAAGAGCGCGTCCAAAGTACGGAAGTCCTCGCGGCACTTGAAGAGGGAATTGCTTATGACGTCGAGTTGCTAGAAAACGGCGATCAACCGAAACAGTTCGCGAAGTATGCACCGATTCTCTACACGTCGACGCTACGTCAAGACGTGACGGGAAGTGTCTTGATCGTTGATGAAGTCGCACGGGTTGAAGAAGCGGCAGAAGTTCAGGATGCAGAGGAAGCAGAATGGATGGCGTCGCTCATTGAACGCGGACAAAGCGTCAGTGATTACGTCCTATCTGTTCCGATGGCACATGTCTTTGAAGGACAACCCTTGTTGTACCTCTCGCTCCTTCCGACACGTCGGAGTGGTGTACCGGAAAGTGCGGCCATCCATTTCAGCATCAAACCGATTGCGCCGTTCCATGGTCAGATGGAACGCTTGAAGCAAGAAGTCGAGCGATATCGTCGTGCTGACATGTGGATGGTCTTCTTAGCGAGTAACCGAGAACGTGCCGAGCGAATGCGTCAGACGTTATCCGATTATGGGGTGGAAGCGTCGATCGTCACAAAAGAAGGTATCACTCGGGGTCAACCAGCGATTCTGATCGGTGGAATTCATGGTGGATTCGAGATGACGAATGCGCGCCTCGTCGTCATCACAGAAGAAGAAGTCTTTAAGCAACCGGCGCGTCGCCGGAAGCAGACGACGAAGCTGACGAACGCTGAACGAATCAAGAGTTATCAAGAATTGAAGACAGGTGATTACGTCGTCCATATTCATCACGGGATTGGGCGGTATCATGGCATCAAGACGATTGATGTAGCCGGTAACCATCAGGACTATCTCCATCTCGTTTACGCGGGAGAGGACTCGTTGTATGTTCCTGTCGATCAGATTGACTTGATTCAAAAGTATGTCGGGGCTGAAGGAAAAGAGCCGAAGATCTATAAACTCGGTGGAACGGAATGGAAAAAGGTTAAAGCGAAGGTCCAGAAATCGGTCGAGGATATCGCTGATGAGTTGATCAAGCTCTATGCGGCTCGTGAAGCTGCGGTCGGTTTTGCGTTCCCGGAGGACGACGATAACATGCAAGCATTCGAGGCTTCCTTCCCGTATGAGGAAACGGTCGATCAATTGCGATCGATTGCCGAGATCAAGAAAGATATGGAACGTCCGCGTCCGATGGATCGTCTATTATGTGGCGACGTTGGATACGGAAAAACAGAAGTGGCGATTCGGGCAGCGTTCAAAGCGGTCATGTCTGGAAAACAAGTTGCGTTGCTCGTACCGACGACCGTCCTTGCACAACAACACTACGAAACGATGCTTGAGCGATTCAGTGAATGGCCGATTCGTGTGTCGGTCATGAGCCGGTTCCGTTCGCCAGCAGAATTAAAGGCGACGAAACAAGGACTAAAAGAGGGAACGATCGATGTCGTCGTCGGGACACACCGTGTGCTGTCGAAAGACGTCCAGTTTGCTGATATCGGATTGTTGATCATTGATGAAGAGCAACGATTCGGCGTGAAACATAAAGAACGTCTGAAACAGTTGAAGACGAACGTTGACGTCTTGACGTTGACGGCGACACCGATTCCAAGGACATTGCACATGTCGATGATCGGAATCCGTGATCTCTCGGTCCTTGAGACACCGCCGGAAAACCGTTACCCGGTCCAAACATATGTCATGGAATACGACGGAATCGTCATGCGGGAAGCACTCGAACGGGAACTCGGTCGAGGGGGACAAGCGTTCTTCCTCTATAACCGGGTCGAAGGCATCGAGCGAAAGGCAGAAGAGATTCGTGCGCTCGTACCGGAAGCGCGAATCGTGACGGCGCACGGTCGGATGACGGAAACCGAACTCGAGAGTCAGTTGATCGCGTTCTTCGAAGGGGACGCGGATGTTCTTGTCAGTACAACGATCATCGAGACAGGAATCGACATTCCGAACGTCAATACGTTGATCGTTCATGACGCGGATCAAATGGGCTTATCCCAACTGTATCAATTGCGTGGTCGTGTTGGTCGATCAAGTCGCGTTGCCTATTCGTACTTTACGTACCGTCCGCAAAAACGATTGACGGAAGTCGCAGAAAGTCGTCTACAAGCGATCAAGGAATTCACGGAGCTCGGTAGCGGCTTTAAGATCGCGATGCGCGACTTATCGATTCGTGGTGCCGGGAACTTACTTGGTTCCCAACAATCGGGCTTCATTGATTCGGTCGGTTTCGATCTTTATTCACAGATGCTCGCAGAAGCAGTTGAAGAACGCAAAGAACGAATGAAAGGTAAAAAACGCGTCCAGAAATTCGTGCCCGAGTTCACGTTCAGTCTTGATGCGTATATTCCATCACACTACATGACGGACTCCGAGCTGAAAATCGAGTTTTACAAACGCTTAAAATATGTCGATACCGTCGATAGCCTCGAACAGCTCGAAACAGAGATGCTCGAACGATTCGGTGAGTTCCCAGATGAGGTTGCTCGTTTGATCCAATTGACACGGATGCGGATTTTTGCCGAACGAGCGCGTGTCGAGCGTGTCAAACAAACCGATCCGAAAATCGAAATCGTTTTGTCGCTCCAATCTACACAGCAGCTTGACGTGGCGGATTTCGTTAAATGGACTGTTCCGCTAGGACGTGGTCTAGGCATGGGACAACAAGAACAGAAACTCGTCTTGACCCTGAACCGGAATAAACAGTCGACGCAACAGATGACGATGCAGGCAGAACAGTTGCTAGCAGAGCTTGATCGTCGGCTCGTCGCGCGATGAATAGACGAACGATTGCGCAAGGCGCAGCACTACTTGCGATCTCTAGCTATATCTCGAAATTGCTCAGCTTCTTTTACCGGATTCCATATCAGAATCTCGCCGGCGATTTCGGATTGTACGTCTATCAGACGGTCTATCCCTTATTCGCGATAGCGGCAGCGCTTGGCATTTATGCGCTGCCCGTCATCGTGGCGAAGTTGACGCTCCATCATCCAGACGAGAAAAGAGAAGTCTTGTGGTCGATTTTCTATGTCTTGCTTGCGATGACAGTCTTCTTCGGATTACTTGGTTGGTGGATCGCCCCGACGCTCGCAGGGTGGTTCGGGGATGAGAAACTGGTCGTGCCCTTGCGTGCGGTGACATGTACGTTTTATTTACTACCCGTGATTGCCGTTCTTAGAGGTATGTTTCAAGCGGATCTCGAGATGCGACCGACGGCTGTATCCCAAGTCTCTGAAAATGCCGTTCGTGTCGGACTATTGTTGCTCGTGACCTATATCGGTGTCTCGATGCAGGCGGACCCATACTGGATTGGTGCCAGTGCCCATCTGACAGCGATCGGCGGTAGCATCGTTTCGTTATTCGTCCTGTTACGTTTTGCGAAAGGAAAAATCGGTCGCCCTGTGTTTTCAGGTATCCATGTACGGCGGGTCGGAAAGGTGCTCGTGACAAGCGGGGTGGCGGTCAGTATCGCCTCACTTGCTTTATTGCTGATGCAATTGATCGATGGATTGACGTTCGTCAATCTACTTGGCAATACGACGGAGACGAAAATTGAAAAAGGGGTGCTCGACCGTGGGTATCCGTTACTGCAATTTGCGATTCTCTTTGCAACATCGATGAGTCTTGCGAGTGTTCCGTCACTATCAACCGCATATCGAAAGCATGATCCGCAGATGATGCGTCAACAACTGGAGACATTACTTCGTTCCGGTCTATTGATTGCCGCTGCAGCGACGATCGGACTAATGGGTGTGATGCGTCCGCTCAATATTGCGTTATATCAAGATGACCAAGGAACAGCAGGACTGATTTGGCTCGCGGCGACGGCATTTGCTGCTTCGATTGCGATGATGATCGTCTCTTGTCTCCAGTCGGTCGATGCTGAAAAGTATGCGCTCGTTGGTGTTCTTGTCGGATTAGGGGCGAAGCTCGCTCTGAATCTCTATTTCATTCCCCGATATGGTATGATCGGGGCGGGTATGGCGACATTTGGCGGTTTTGCCGTCATGGCGACAGCACAATGGATTTTATTGAACCTTAAGTTCGGTCGCGTATCGGCAGGAAACGCGTTCTACCGACGACTGGTCTTACCTGTGCTCGCCATGAGTGTGTTTCTGTATCTGATCGAAACGTTCTTCCAGCTGTTTGAGCTTGAGACACGAATCGGTGCGGCACTCGAAGTCGGCGTCCTTGTCATCGGTGGTGCCATCATTTATGGCAGTATGGCATTACGCGTCCGTGCATTAACAGAACAAGAGTGGGCGCTATTGCCTTTAGGAGATAAGTTATATCAGATGTACCAACGTAGGAGGAGTATATGACACACCGAATCACGATCGTCGGCCTTGGCGTCGGCGAACTCGAACAATTGCCGTTTGGCATCTATCGATTATTAAAAAACACGACACAGCCTGTCTATTTACGGACAATGGATCATCCAGTCGTTTCAGAACTCGCAGCAGAGGGAATGAACTTTACATCATTTGACTCGGTTTATGAACGACATAGTCGGTTTGAAGACGTATACACAGAAATCGTTGAGGAATTGCTTCGTCTCTCAAAGACGACGGACATCATCTATGCCGTCCCAGGTCATCCACTGGTCGCGGAGAGTACCGTCCAGCAGTTATTAGAGCGGACGGACGCGGTCGACGTCATAGGCGGACAAAGTTTTCTTGATCCGATGTTCGCAGCGCTTGGTGTGGATCCAATTGAAGGATTCCAGTTGCTTGATGCAACAGCGTTTGCCGTCGATGAAGCACAGATCCGTCAGCATCTACTAATTGGACAAGTTTATGATGCGCTCGTCGCGGGCGACTTAAAGGTCCAGTTGATGGAACGTTATCCGGACGAACATCTAGTCACTTTGGTCACGGCAGCGGGTACAAGCAAACAGTCCGTCCAAAGCGTACCGTTATATGAACTCGATCATGTGACGACGCTCAGTAACTTGACGACAGTCTACGTGCCACCTGTCACGGATGAGCAGACGTTGAACCGTGACTTCGCGACACTAAAAGAGATCATCGCGCGATTACGCGGTGAAGGCGGTTGTCCATGGGATCAAGAGCAGACGCATGAGTCCTTAAAACGTCATTTAATCGAAGAATCTTACGAATTACTGGAAGCAATCGACCTTCAGGACGATAACTTAATGATAGAAGAGCTAGGAGACGTCCTTTTACAGGTCATGCTCCACGCACAAATTGGTCTAGATGAAGGGTATTTTGATATTCGAGACGTCATCGGAAGCGTCAGTGATAAGATGATTCGTCGCCATCCGCATGTCTTTGGGGAAACAACAGTCGATTCTTCAGCAGACGTCGTTTCGAACTGGCAAGACATCAAAGCACAAGAAAAGCCGGAGCGGACTTCCTTGCTCGATGGTGTGACAAAAGGAGCACCCGCTTTGATGCGCGCAGAAGACATTCAAAAGAAAGTGGCGAAAGTCGGTTTTGAATGGAGTGACGTCGAGGGTGCACTTGAAAAAGTAATCGAAGAGTTACGTGAATTGAAGGAAGCCGCACCAGAAGAACGACTAGGTGAATTCGGAGATGTTCTGTTTTCGATGACGCTCGTCGGGAAATACCTCGGTCTCTCGGCAGAAGAGGGGCTACAACAGACGAATGATAAATTCATCCGTCGCTTTACGCGAATGGAACAACTAGCGGACCGACCGCTCGTTGAGATGACGCTTGAAGAGCAAGATTCACTCTGGCATCAAGCGAAGCAGGAGGAACAGTCATGAGACTTGATAAATTTTTAAAAGTATCGCGTCTGATCAAACGACGGACGCTTGCAAAAGAAGTAGCGGATCAAGGTCGGATTACGATCAATGGTAATGTGGCGAAAGCAAGTAGCACGGTAGCAGCGGGTGACGAGATGACGATCCGGTTCGGAAACAAGATTGTCACGGTTGCGATTTCGAGCATTAAAGAACATGCTAAAAAAGAAGAAGCGTCTGATATGTATGAGATCATCCGTGAAGAAAAGGTGAATTCCGAAGAATCGATGTAATTTACCGGAAAAAGGAAGTATACTAAAGAGTGTCAGGGATGACCACTCAGAAAGAGGAGGGATGATATGCCAACACCGCTCGAATCAGGGCGTCCAGCGCCAAAGATCAAGCCGCTCAATGACCGTAAGAAGCAGTTGAGTCAGAATGCCATCGAAAACCGTCGACGCCTCAAAAATCGCTTTTTCCTGTGTCTGACCGTCTTTTTGCTCATCTTTTCCCTCATGGGGTGGTCATACATGGAAAAACGGCAATTGATCGCTGAACAAAAGCAGTCGTTTCAAGTCGCTGAACAAGAGCAGACGAAAGCGAAAAAAGAGACCGCCCGTCTGAAGGAAGAAATCAATCGTCTCAATGATAAAGAGTATGTAGCGAACTTAGCTCGGAGCGAGTTGCTCTATTCGAAAAAAGGGGAAACGATCTTCTACTTTTCACCGGAAGACTAATTGAAGGTTGCCGATTGATTGAAAAAAGAATGAATCACTCGTATAATAAGAAACGAATCAACTAAAAAGGAGCAATACAATTTATGTCGATTGAAGTAGGCAGCAAAGTGCAAGGGAAAGTAACAGGCATCACGAATTTCGGAGCGTTCGTTGAGTTACCAACAGGGAAAACTGGTCTTGTTCACATCAGTGAAGTGGCAGATTCTTACGTTAAAGACATCAATGATGTGTTGACGGTTGGTCAAGAAATCACCGTCAAAGTCTTAAGTGTTGAAAACGATGGTAAGATCGGTCTTTCCATCAAAAAAGCCGTCGATCGTCCAGAAGGCGAACGTCCTCGTCCTGCACGTCAGTTCGACCGTGGACCACGTCCAGCAGGACAAGATCGTGGACCACGTTCGTTCGATAACAAAGGACCACGTGGAGGCGGTAACCGTGGAGGCTTCAACAAAGGCGGCCGTGGTACACCACCACCGCGCAAAGAACAATCGTTCGATACGCTGATGTCTAGTTTCCTGAAAGATAGTGAAGATCGTCTTGCTACATTGAAACGTCAAACGGATTCAAAACGTGGCGGACGCGGCGCAAAACGTCAATAACTTGCTGACCTGTTCTTTATAAGAATAGAGATGGAATGACGCCGTTCATTCCATCTTTTATTTTTTTGAAATTATTTTTAGAAAAAGCGTTGACTTTCATTTGACCTGCCCGTATTATAGAAAATGTGCTTAAGACGCACGAGTTAAAAATATGGCGGTGTAGCTCAGCTGGCTAGAGCGTACGGTTCATACCCGTGAGGTCGTGGGTTCGACTCCCTCCGCCGCTACCATATTTTTTTGGCCCGTTGGTCAAGCGGTTAAGACACCGCCCTTTCACGGCGGTAACACGGGTTCGAATCCCGTACGGGTCATTCTCAAAAGCTATCTCTATTATATAGAGATAGCTTTTTTTAGGTTTTAACGGAAAGAGGTGAAGTCGTCATGGAAGGTGTGCCGTTCGAACCGCTCCTAGTCGGAGTGTCGGGAGGGTGTGACTCGATGGTACTCGTCGATCGGTTGTATCGAGAAGGTTATGACATTGCAATTGCACATGTGCATCATGGATTACGAGAGGCATCCGACGAAGAAGCGCGCTTTATTAAGGAATGGGCAACGTCCCGAAAGATAACCTTTTTCATGACGCGTTTAGAATGGACACGACGTACGAGCTCTCAAGCGGCTTGTCGTGAAGAGAGATATGCGTTTTTTGAACGAATCATGGAAGAGACCGGACGCTCACGTCTGATTCTCGCTCATCATCAAGACGATCAAATCGAGACGCTACTCATTCAGCTCATTCGTGGGGAAGCGCAAGTTGATGGTATTCCCGTCGTTCGTCCGTTTGGTAACGGTTGGCTGCATCGCCCGTTACTACATGAATCGAAGCAGGCTTTGCTCGAGTATGCGTTGCAACATGAAGTTCCGTGGCGAGAAGATGCGTCAAATGCAGAAACTACTTATTTGCGCAATCAAATCCGACATATGATTGTTCCGCCACTCCGAGAAATTCGTCCGGAGTTTGAACAAGCAACAGCAGCTGCAGCACATGCGCGACAGCAAATCATGCGTGAGCAGGTGACATTCGTCGCGACGTATCTCGACCGATGTAAGGAAGCGAATGGAATTCCGGTAGCACGTATTTTAGAATTACCGACGGATTTACAGCGGCTTGTCTTGCCGACGCTAACGGGAGAAACGTTTTCTTCAGAAACGATTCGTCACTTCATCACGTGGCTTCGGGTGGATAAGGGCTCGGACGAAGTGTATTATGGAAACTGGAGGATGCGACGTGCATATGGCTTTTTGATGCAGGATCGTGTGATACGGTCAATGAATGACGATTTACCGTTTCAAGTAGGGGAGAATTTGGGAACGTATCATTATGGTGAACAAATGGTTCGCTTCTCAATCGGAAACCAAGGTATCCCGCTGGACGCGATTGCGTTCCCGTTGACGGTGCGCCCGCCATGTCCGGGAGATCGAATCCAGCTTGCTGTGGGTTCGAAAAAAGTCAGTCGAATTCTGATTGATGCTAAGGTTCCGCGTTATCTCCGGGAACAGGTTCCGATCGTCGTCGATGCAAATGGAGTGATTTTAGCCGTCATTGGACATCGAATTGCAATATTCGGGTCATTTGAACTCCTCGCAAAATCTTATTTAATGATAGAATGGTAATGTAGTGTTTATTATGGAGGAGGAATACCTAGCATGACCTTGATGAACGATATGGAAAAAGTACTGATTTCAGAAGAAGAGATCCAAAATAAAGTGGGCGAACTCGCCGGCGAATTGACAGCGGATTATCACGATCGTTTTCCGTTGCTTGTGTGTGTCTTAAAAGGCGCAATGCCGTTCATGTCTGATCTTGTCAAAAAGATGGATATGCACCTTGAAATGGACTTCATGGACGTTTCAACATATCACGGTGGGACAACATCAACAGGTGAAGTCAAGATTGAAAAAGATTTGAACACATCGGTAGAAGGACGCGACATCTTGATTGTCGAAGATATCATCGACAGCGGATTGACGCTTGGTTACCTCGTTGACCTCTTCAAGTACCGGAAAGCGAAGTCCGTTAAAATCGTGACGTTGCTCGACAAACCAACAGGACGGAAGAATGACTTGCACGCAGATTACAGCGGCTTCGTCATTCCACACGAATTCGTCGTCGGTTATGGTCTGGATTACGAAGAGAAATACCGTAACCTTCCGTATGTAGGTGTCTTGAAACCTGCAGTCTACGGCGGCTAATTATTTTTAATCTCGTCTGTCCCATGATAAGATGAAACCAATTACAAAGCGCGCCCTGTCGCGCCAGGATTCGTATTCATCCACTAGAAAAACGAGATGGATGCGGAGAGGAGGCATAAGATGAACCGAGCAGTGAAGAATACCCTCGTGTTTGGGGTCATTTTTCTAGCTTTGATCTTGTTTCTGCAATACTTGCAGAGTCCAGTGAACAAAAGCAAAGAAATCAATTACACACAGTTTGTCGAGTCTGTTGAAAAAGGTGAAATCAAGACGGCTACCTTCCAATATGAAGGGCAGACGTATAATGTGACAGGAGATTTGCGTGAAAAAGATTCAACGTATGAAACGGTCGTACCGGCTGTGGATACGGAACTAACGGATCTCTACACGCAACTCAGAAGCCAAGGAGTCAAATTGGACTTCAAGGCAGCAGAAACGAATGGTGGTTGGATCGCGTTACTAACGACAATTGTTCCATTCATCATCATCTTCATCCTCTTCTTCTTCTTCTTGATTAATCAAGCGCAAGGTGGCGGTGGTGGCGGTCGCGTCATGAACTTCGGGAAATCGAAGGCACGCCTCTATGATACAGAGAAGAAAAAGATCACGTTTGATGATGTAGCCGGCGCAGACGAAGAGAAACAAGAACTTGTCGAAGTCGTCGAATTCTTGAAAGATCCGCGTAAATTTGCGAAACTCGGTGCCCGTATTCCGAAAGGGGTCCTACTCGTAGGTCCTCCAGGTACAGGTAAGACGTTGCTTGCGCGTGCCGCAGCTGGTGAAGCCGGCGTACCATTCTTCTCGATTTCAGGTTCTGACTTCGTTGAGATGTTCGTTGGTGTCGGGGCATCACGTGTCCGTGACTTGTTCGAAAACGCGAAGAAAAATGCACCATGTATCATCTTCATCGATGAAATCGATGCTGTCGGTCGTCAACGGGGCGCAGGTCTCGGTGGTGGACACGATGAGCGTGAGCAGACATTGAACCAACTTCTCGTTGAGATGGATGGATTCAGTGAAAACGAAGGCATCATCATGATCGCAGCAACGAACCGTGCTGATATTCTTGACCCAGCATTACTCCGTCCAGGTCGTTTTGACCGTCAAATCACGGTTGACCGTCCAGATGTCGTCGGTCGTGAAGCAGTCTTGAAAGTTCACGCACGGAATAAACCGCTCGATTCAACGGTTGATTTGAAAGCTATCGCACAGCGGACACCTGGATTCTCAGGTGCGGATCTTGAGAACCTTCTGAATGAAGCAGCACTTGTTGCAGCACGTTCAGACCGTGATAAAGTGTCGATCGTTGATCTCGAAGAAGCGATTGACCGTGTCATCGCGGGACCAGCGAAGAAGAGCCGGATCATCTCGCCGAAAGAGAAAAAGATTGTCGCATGGCACGAAGCAGGACATACGATCATTGGTGTCACGCTCGACGATGCGGATGAAGTACACAAGGTAACGATCGTTCCTCGCGGAAACGCGGGCGGATATGTCGTCATGTTGCCAAAAGAAGATCGTTACTTCATGACGAAGCCGGAACTCGAAGATAAGATTACTGGATTGCTCGGTGGTCGCGTCGCAGAGGACATCGTCTTCGGAGAAGTCTCGACTGGAGCAAGCAATGACTTCCAACGTGCGACAGGTCTTGCACGGAAAATGGTCATGGAGTTCGGGATGAGTGAAAAACTCGGACCGCTTCAATTCGGATCAGGTCAAAGCGGTAACGTCTTCCTCGGTCGTGATTTCCAAAACGAACAGAATTACTCGGATGCAATTGCACACGAGATCGATACGGAAATCCAAGCGATCATCAACCGCTGTTACCAAAAAGCGAAAGATATCCTGACTGAGAAACGCGATCAGCTCGACTTGATTGCAACAACGTTGCTTGAAGTTGAAACACTCGATCAAAAACAAATTCACCATCTCCTAGAGACGGGCGAATACAAAAAACATGAACCAGAAGCAACGACTCCAAAAGCAGAAGAGAAAGCACCGGAATCGACAGATGCAACTGTTGATCAACCGACAGAGTCTCCAACGCAAATGGGTTCAGTCGTTGACGAAGGGAAAAATGTAGATATGGATACACCAGATACGCCGCGTCGCGACGATCAAGTGTAAACGGATGGAACGGATTCGATTGATATCGAATCCGTTCTTTTTTGTGGCAGACCGAGCGAATACACATCGGTAGGTGTGACCATACGAGCATGGTATAATCACAACGTATATAGTTCCGATCGTGAAACAACGGAATACAATAGAAGCATGAAAATTGAGAAGAAGCGGGGAAATAAGCAAATGATTTTAGTCATCGATGTCGGAAATACGAATATCGTCTTAGGTGTCTATCAAGGACAAGAGTTGATTGAGCATTGGCGGATTGCGACAGACCGGACACGGACGACGGACGAATACGGTATGCTCGTCAAAGCGTTGTTCCGTGACGCAGAGCTAAACGTGGAAGAAATCGAGGGAATCGTGTTATCATCTGTCGTACCCCCCGTCGTGTTTCCACTAGAAAATATGTGTGTGCGTTACTTTAAACGTCGTCCGTTCTTGATTGGACCAGGAATCAAGACAGGACTCGATTTAAAAGTCGATAATCCACGGGAAGTGGGAGCCGATCGAATCGTCAATGCAGTAGCGGCGACGGCGAAATACGAGGGGCCGATGATCATCGTCGATTTCGGAACAGCGACGACGTATTGTTACATCGATGCACAAAAACGGTATTACGGTGGCATCATCTCACCCGGTGTGATGGTTGCAACCGAGGCACTCTATAATAAGGCAGCAAAATTGCCACGAATCGAAATCGCGAAACCGCAGTCAGCGATTGGACGAAATACGATCCATGCGATGCAGTCGGGGACCTATTTCGGATATGTGGCACAGGTGGACGGACTCGTTCACCGGATGAAAGAGGAAATGGGAGAAGCGAAGGTCATTGCGACCGGTGGCTTAGCCCGATTAATCAGCGAGGAATCCACGATGATTGAGGTCGTCGATCCATTCTTGACGTTAGATGGATTACGGATTATCTACGAACGAAATAAGTGAGGGAATCAAGATGAAACGTGAAGAATTATTAGCACAATTAAAAGATGACTATTTAGTACGGGCGTTAGGCTTCAATGGAGAAGTCCGTGCGTTTGCGATCCGTTCGACGAAAACGGTCTATGAAGCACAACTGCGCCATCAGACAACACCGGTCGTTACAGCAGCACTCGGTCGGACACTGACGATCGGCGCAATGATGGGTACGATGCAAAAAGGCGATACACGTGTCACATTAAAAGTCGAAGGCGATGGACCGATTGGGAAAATCATCGTCGATGCCGACGCAAAAGGTGTCGTTCGTGGATATGTCAGTCGTCCCCGCGTCGAAATGGATACGTACGTCAATGCAGACGGTCTGACGAAACTAAAAGTGGGTGAAGCGGTCGGTCGCGGAAACATCTCTGTCATCAAAGACCTCGGGTTGCGTGACTTCGTCGGTGGTCAATCGCCGATTCAAACAGGTGAGATTAGCGAAGACTTCACGTATTACTTCGCTGTATCGGAACAAAGCCCATCGGTCGTTGGAGCTGGCGTTCTCGTCTATCCGGAAGACGAATCAGTCATTGCAGCAGGTGGTTTGATCGTTCAATTGATGCCAGGTGCGTCGGAAGAGACGATCTCAGCACTTGAAAAACGTGTTGGAGCCCTTAAACCGATCTCGATTCTTGTCGGTGAGGAAAAAACACCAGAAGAAATGTTAGAACTCGTTCTCGGTGACTATGAGCATCTCGACACGATCCCGGTATCATTCGAATGTACGTGTGACCGTGAAAAATTAGCGACAGCGATCATCGCTCTTGGACCAGATGAGATCCAAGCGATGATTGATGAAGATGGTGGTGCGGAAGCGGTTTGTCACTTCTGTTCAGAGCATTATCACTATGATGTTCCAGAGTTAGAGGAACTTCGTGAAAAATCACTCGAAAGAGCATAAGAGGGATCTAATATGGGGAATGTACAACCTAAGTACTTGTGGATGTTGATCTTCATCTTAATGTTGACGAATTTCATGACCGGTGCTTACGCCTTCATGGGTGAGCTCCCAAAGGTCGATTCTCCTAAAATCGTTCAAGACAGCATCGGTGGTCCGCTCGAGGATGTCGTCGCCGAAGTCGGTGATGAGAAAATCACGCGCGCGATGGTCTATCAGACGATGCGAACGGAACAGGAAAAACAGACGATTGATCGTTTGATTCAAGAAGCGGTCGAACGCCAGACGAAGGATGGAAAAAAGCCGGAAGTCAAACGCTTTGATTGACAGATTTCATCCAGTCCGCTGATAATTAGTCTATCGGATTACTTGGAATTCAAGCGGTTCACTAATGAGGAGGAATGGTCATGCGTATTGCGAATTCAGTATTAGATTTAGTCGGTCGGACCCCGATCGTCAAGTTACATCATCTAACGGGTCCTGAGGATGCAGATGTGTATCTGAAATTGGAGTACATGAACCCTGGATCAAGCGTAAAAGACCGGATTGCGTTGGCGATGATCGAGGCGGCAGAAGAAGCGGGTCAACTCAAAGAAGGAGACACGATCATCGAGCCGACGAGTGGGAACACAGGCATCGGACTAGCGATGGTCGCTTCGGCGAAAGGATACCGCGCCATTCTCGTCATGCCGGAAACGATGAGCATGGAGCGCCGGACGTTGCTTCGCGCCTATGGTGCGGAATTGATTTTGACACCGGGTCCTGAAGGAATGAAGGGTGCGATCGCTCGCGCGACAGCGGAAGCAGAAGAACATGGTTACTTCATGCCACAACAATTCAATAACGGCGCCAATCCAGTCGTCCATGAAAAAACGACAGGTCCTGAAATCGTCGAAGCGTTCGAAGGCATGCAACTCGATGCATTCATCGCGGGAATTGGAACGGGTGGAACGATCACCGGTGCTGGTAAAGTGTTACGCGATGCCTTCCAAGGGATTGAAATCATTGCTGTTGAACCAACGGATTCACCTGTCTTATCGGGTGGTAAACCGGGACCGCACAAACTGCAAGGAATCGGTGCTGGATTCGTGCCGTCGATTCTTGATACTGAGATTTATGATGGTGTTGAGCAGATCACGACGGAAGAAGCATTTGATCACGCACGGCGAGCAGCGAAGACGAACGGTGTCTTAGGCGGTATCTCGTCAGGTGCTGCGATTGCAGCAGCGCTCAAGACGGCGAAACGTCTCGGGAAAGGGAAAAACGTTCTCGCGATCATTCCTTCGAATGGGGAGCGGTACTTAAGTACACCGCTGTATCAAATCGAGGAAGAAGCAGACCAATCGAAGTAATCAACTGGACGTACACGGAAGTCATTCGGCTTCCGTGTACTTTTTTGCGTATAATGAGAGCAGAATAGTGTGAAGTGGGGGACGCGTATGCGACAGACGAAATACAAAGCAGTACCATGGACGAAAGAACAATTCTACAATCGATATGTTGAACAGACGAATGGAACAGCGGGACACGTCTGGCTCGAAAGCGGCCGAATCGGACGGTATACGATGGCGGCGACTCGTCCTGTCGGATACGTCCGAACGAAGGACGGGATGACGACGATTGAGACAGATGGAAAAGTCGAGACGTCGACGGCGAATCCGTTTGATGTACTCGAACAGCTCCGCGTCGAACGTGAATCGATCCGACCGGATGGAATGCCACCTTTCTTTGGTGGATTTGCCGGTTACGTCAGTTATGATGCCGTCCGTTATTTAGAAAAGCTACCGGAGCGAGCGATGGATGATTTGCAAACACCCGATCTGTCATTTTACTGGTACGATGAAGTCGCCGTGTTTGATGAGGAAACGAAGCAATTGTTCATTGCCGTAACGCGAGACACAGTAGAAGAAGCAGAGCGAGTTCTTGAAACAGAAGTCGCGCGTTGGTGTATCGAGACGGAAGCACCTCAATTTTCAGCGACCGGTTCGTCCGGTGAGCGGGAACGGGCTTTTGGGCAGGAAGCCTTCATGACAGCGGCGCACCGGATTAAATCGTATATTGGGGACGGTGACGTCTTTCAAGTCAATTTGTCCGTCCGCCAACAAGAACCGCTTGGGACGACAGCGGAACATTTGTATGATGTATTACGACAAGTCAATCCTTCTCCGTACATGGGCTACTTTGCGGATGAAGATTTAACACTCGTGTCCGCCTCACCCGAGTTGCTCGTTGAAAAAATCGGTGATGCGTTAGCGACACGCCCGATTGCGGGAACACGGCCACGCGGGAAGGATGAAGCAGAGGATTTACGACTTGCGAAAACCTTACTCGATAACGAAAAAGAACGGGCAGAACATGTGATGCTTGTTGATTTAGAGCGGAATGATTTAGGACGCGTCAGTCGTTATGGTACGGTTCATGTCGATGAGTTGATGGTGATTGAGAAATACTCGCACGTGCAGCACATCGTCTCAAACGTCAGAGGGGAAGTAGCTCCGGAACACTCGGGGAGTCAGGTGCTTGCTGCGATGTTCCCAGGTGGTACGATCACTGGCGCACCAAAAATTCGGACGATGGAAATCATTGAAGAACTGGAACCGGTCCGGCGTGGTATCTATACCGGATCACTTGGCTTCATCAGTTGGGCGGATGATGTCATTTTCAATATCTTGATCCGGACACTCGTCGCAAAAGACGGGATGGCATATGTTCAAGCAGGTGCTGGAGTCGTCACAGATTCGGACGCAGCACGTGAATACGAAGAGTCACTTAGTAAAGCCAAAGCGTTATGGGTGACAAAAGAAACAGCGGAGGGAACGCAATGATTGTATTGATTGATAACTATGATTCCTTTACGTACAACTTAGTCCAGTATTTCGGCGAACTTGGGCAAGACATCCGGGTATTTCGCAACGACGCGATCACGCTTGCGGAAATCGAAGCGTTGCAACCGGATCATCTTGTCATCTCACCGGGCCCCTGTACGCCGAATGAAGCGGGAATCAGTCTAGAAGCGATTGCTTATTTTGCTGGAAAGGTACCGATTTTAGGTGTCTGTTTGGGTCATCAAGCGATCGGTCAAGTATTCGGGGGTAAAGTCGTCCGCGCGAAGGAATTGATGCACGGAAAAGTCTCGCCACTGACGCATGACGGACAAGGCATCTTTGAACGGATCCCACAAGCGACGCCGGTGACACGTTACCACTCGCTCGTCGTTGAACGCGAGACATTCCCGGAAGTACTTGAAGTAACAGCGGAAGCTGGCGGAGAAATCATGGCACTCCGTCACCGGACGTTGCCGATTCTCGGTGTCCAGTTCCATCCGGAAGCGATTTTGACACGAGACGGGAAACAGATGTTAAAAAATTTCTTGGAGTTGACGCATTATGTATCTCTGGCATGACGGAACCATTAAACGAGAAGAAGAGATAAGAATTTCCCCACTCGATCACGGATTCGTCTACGGGATGGGAGTATTCGAGACGTTTCGGACCTATAACGGACATCCGTTTTTGTTCGATGATCATATCGAACGCTTGCGGATGAGTTGTGTCGCACTCGGGATCCAGCTAGGATATGACCGGGAAGCCTTACGGCAAGCGATCCAAGATTTATATGACGCATATGAGGCGAACGATTTATACATTCGGTTGAATGTCTCGGCCGGTCCACGCGAGATCGGGTTATCGATCGATCCTTACGATACGCCGACCGTGTTGATCTATGCGAAACCGATCGCTCCGCGAAAACGAGCGGAACGGGCACTCGAGACGATTCGTTTACCGCGTAGTACACCGGAGACGACATACCGCTTGAAGTCGCATCATTACATGAACAATCTAGTGGCGAAACGCCAATTGTTCAATCCGGAAGCAGAAGGGCTGTTTTTGACGAAGGAAGGTCATGTCTGTGAAGGGATTACGTCAAATATTTTTTGGCGTTACGGAAGTACATGGTATACGTCACCGCTTGAGACCGGTGCACTGAACGGAATTACTCGTCAGTTCCTCATGCAACATGTACCGGTCGAAGAACGCCTGGCGTATTTACCACAGCTCGAAGAAGCAGACGAGATCATCTATACGAATTCCGTTCAGGAAGCGGTCGCGATTTCGTCACTTGACGGACGTCCTTTCCCCGGAATCAACGGATCAGGATATGCACAAATCATGACGCTGTTCGATCAATCCGTCGAACATGTGACGACAAGGAGGGAACAACGATGACCTACATCATGGGTATCTTGAATGTGACACCGGACTCCTTTTCGGACGGTGGACAATATGTCGATGTCGAACAAGCGATGCGGCAAGCGCGTCAGCTCATCGCGGACGGAGCGGATGCGATCGATGTCGGTGGAGAGTCGACACGACCGGGTGCAGCGTTCGTATCAGTCGAAGAAGAACTCGCTCGTGTTTTACCGATCATCAAGCGCATCAAACGAGAACTGAACGTCCTCGTGTCGATCGATACGTACAAACCGGTCGTCGCAGAAGCTGCTATTCAAGCAGGAGCGGACATCATCAACGATGTTTGGGGCTCGAAGTGGGGCGATCGTTCGATGGTCAACGTCGCAGCACGATACAGTGTCCCCATCATTTTGATGCATAACCGGGAGACGGCGCATGGGGAAGATATGCTTGCAGAAGTTCGGGCTGACCTTGAGGAATCAATCCGATTAGCGAAACAGGCAGGTGTAGCGGAAGAGCACATTTGGCTCGACCCGGGGATTGGGTTCATGAAGACGCATGAAGAGAACTTGTACCTAATGCGTCATCTATCGATCGTAACGGACTTCGGATATCCAGTTTTACTCGGAACGTCTCGTAAATCGATGATCGGTCTCGCGCTTGGATTACCGACGGAAGAACGAATCGAAGGAACGATTGCGACGGTTTGCTACGGGATTCAACAAGGATGCGACTGGATGCGTGTGCATGATGTCAAAGAAGTCAAACGGGCAGCGCGGATGATGGACATCATGTTGGCTGCGACGAAGGGGGAATAACGGTGGATCGAATTCACGTAACAGGAATGCGTTTTTATGGGTATCACGGTGTATTCGCAGAAGAGACGAAACTCGGTCAACGCTTTAATGTCGACTTATCGATCGGACTTGCATTGGCAGAAGCCGGTCGGACGGATGATTTGACGAAAAGTGTCAATTACGCCGAATTGTATGAAGCGACGAAACGTGTCGTCGAAGGAGAACCGCTCCAACTCGTCGAAGCCTTGGCGGATCGTATCGCAAAAGAAGTCTTTGCGTTAGATGAGCGAATTCAAGAAGCGTCGATCAAGGTCATCAAACCGGATCCGCCGATTGCCGGTCATTATGAACATGTGGCGGTCGAGATCAATCGCCTTCGGGAGGACTATGCATGAAGGAAGCTTATATTGCACTCGGTTCGAACATCGGTGATAAAGCGGCTCACTTAAGAGCAGCGATTGCTCGCCTAAGAGCGTTACCGTCCGTTCATGACGTAAAGACCTCTTCCATTTATGAGACTGTACCTGTCGGGTATCTAGATCAGGATTTATTCTATAATATGGTCGTCGCAGTTCGAACGACGGATGAGGCAGATGTCTTACTTGGACGACTGCAGGAAATTGAACAGCTAGAAGGACACGAGCGTCTGTTCAAAAATGGACCACGGACGCTTGACTTAGATATTTTGCTGTATGAGGAAGAACGCATTGACCTCGAAGGATTAACCGTTCCGCATCCGCGGATGCAAGAGCGGGCATTCGTTCTCGCACCATTACGTGAGCTCGCAGCAACATTCGTCGTACCTGGTCTTGGGCAAAGTGTCGAGCGGTTGTATCAGCAGTTACCGGAGACAGAACGAAACGGTGTGCGACGCTTAGGTGGTCTTTTAGAAGCGGAGGAACAATAATGGAATTTAACATTGGCGATGTCAAACTGAAGAATCAAGTCATCTTGGCGCCGATGGCAGGCGTCTGTAATCCGGCGTTTCGATTAATCGCAAAAGAATTCGGTGCAGGACTCGTCTGTGCGGAGATGGTCAGCGATAAAGGCATCTTGTATGAGAACGAACGGACGCTACAGATGCTCTATGTGGATGAGCGGGAAAAACCGCTGAGTCTTCAAATCTATGGTGGTTCAAAAGAGACGCTCGTTCAAGCAGCACGATATGTCGAAGCGAACACGAATGCCGACATCATTGATATCAATATGGGCTGTCCGGTTCCGAAAGTCACGAAAAGTGATGCTGGAGCGAAATGGTTGCTTGATCCCGATAAGGTGTATGAGATGGTCCATGCGGTAACGCAAGCGATCGATAAACCGGTGACGGTCAAGATGCGGACCGGCTGGGACAGTCATCACATCTATTGTGTCGATAATGTCAAAGCGGCAGAAGCGGGTGGTGCGAAAGCCGTTGCCGTCCACGGGCGAACACGTTCTCAAAAGTACGAAGGTGTCGCAGACTGGAACATCATTGGGGAAGCCAAAAAAGCGGTCAACATTCCAATCATCGGAAATGGAGATGTTCAGACTCCGCAAGATGCAAAACGGATGATTGACGAGATCGGCGTCGACGGTGTCATGATCGGACGGGCAGCTCTCGGGAACCCATGGATGTTGTATCAGACGATCCAGTATCTCGAATCAGGAACGCTTCCGGCAGAACCGACAGCGCGCGAGAAGATTGATATTTGTCTTTTGCACGCAACGCGACTGGTCGCGCTAAAGGGAGAAGAACTCGCCGTACGCGAAATGCGGACACACGTCGCTTGGTACTTGAAAGGAATGAAGGGGAACGGTCGCGTTCGCAATGCGTTGTTTAATATCGATACGCACGCGGGACTCGTTGAACTCTTACAGCAGTACTTGCGGACACTCGAAGAAGACGTAGCATATGCCTAACAGGTAAAGTATGGTCGGACAGAGTCGTTTTGTGGTACGCTAGTTGCATTGAAGATGAGCGTATCGGTTTTCTAAAGGGCTGTCGGTCATTCCGGCAGCTTTTTATTCGAGAGAATCGTCGTGAACCATTATTAAAAGGAGTGAAGACAGTGAGTCAGGATATGGAAATGAACGATCAAATGCAGGTGCGTCTCGGTAAGATGAACGCCATGCGTGAACAAGGTCTCGATCCATTCGGCGCACGTTTTGAACGTTCGACGGATACTGCGAGCATTCGTGCATCATTTGGTGAACATACAAAAGAAGAGTTGGCTGAACTGAAACCGGAAGTTGCCATCGCGGGTCGTGTCATGACGACACGTCGTAAAGGAAAGGTTAGCTTTACGAACGTCCAGGATGTACAAGGTCAAATTCAGTTGTATGTCCGTAAAGATGATGTCGGTGAAGATGCCTATGAGATCTATAAGACATGTGACTTAGGTGACATCGTCGGGATCCAAGGTTACGTGTTCAAGACGAATGTTGGTGAACTCTCTGTTCACGTCACAGCATTTACGTTATTAACGAAAGCGTTACGTCCACTTCCGGATAAATATCACGGATTAAAAGATATCGAACAACGTTACCGTCAGCGTTACCTCGACCTTATTACGAACCAAGAATCACGTGAGACATTCATCGCACGGAGTAAAGTCATTCGTGGAATCCGTCAATATCTCGATAACCTCGGATACTTGGAAGTCGAAACACCAATGTTGCACACGATTGCGGGTGGAGCATCGGCTCGTCCGTTCATCACGCATCATAATGCACTCGACATGACGCTTTACATGCGGATTGCGATCGAGCTCCATTTGAAACGTTTGATCGTCGGTGGACTTGAGAAAGTCTACGAAATCGGTCGTGTGTTCCGTAATGAAGGAATCTCAACACGCCATAACCCAGAATTCACGATGATCGAACTCTATGAAGCGTATGCGGATTATAAAGACATCATGAACTTAACAGAGAATCTGATCGCTCACGTCGCACAAGAAGTACTCGGTACGACACAAGTCACTTACGGAGAAGACGTCATCGATCTATCTGTCGGTTGGAAACGAGCACACATGGTAGATCTCGTTAAAGAAGCGACAGGTGTCGACTTCTTCGAACAGATTTCAAACGAACGTGCTCTTGAACTGGCACATGAACACGGTGTTGAAGTCCAGTCGCACATGACGACGGGACATATCTTGAATGAGTTCTTCGAACAAAAAGTAGAAGAAACACTAGTCCAACCAACATTCGTCTATGGTCACCCTGTTGAAGTATCACCGCTGGCGAAGAAAAATCCAGAGGATCCACGTTTTACGGATCGCTTTGAATTGTTCATCGTCCGTCGTGAGCATGCGAATGCCTTCACGGAATTGAACGATCCAATCGATCAACGTGAACGTTTCGAAGCACAACTCGTCGAAAAAGAAGCAGGAAACGACGAAGCACATGAAATGGATACAGACTTCATTGAAGCACTCGAGTACGGTATGCCGCCAACGGGTGGTCTTGGAATCGGGATCGATCGTCTCGTCATGCTGTTGACGAATGCGCCATCGATTCGTGATGTGTTACTCTTCCCGACGATGCGTCATCAACAAAATTAATGAGTAGAGCTCCGTTCCTTCTATACCTTATAGAAGGAACGGAGCGTTCTTTTTGAAGTCAATGTAGGGATAAACGAGTCAAAAAACGGGTAAATGAAAGTTTTTAAATGTTTTTCTAATAAAATGCTTGTACGATTCAAAAAGCCATGGTATATTACTTCTTGTGCCGCGAATGGTCGTGACACACAAAAATAAATATCAAAAAAGTTGTTGACAATCGAGTTGATAACTTGTTAAGATATTAAAGTTGCTGAAAACGACACGACGAACTTTGAAAACTGAACGATGAGGCAAAAATCGTATTCTACGGAATACAAACATGAATGAAGCGCAAGCTTCGTCAATCGTGACTTCGGTCACAAAAACGAGCAAGTCAAACACTTCATGGAGAGTTTGATCCTGGCTCAGGACGAACGCTGGCGGCGTGCCTAATACATGCAAGTCGAGCGCAGGAAACTGACGGAACTCTTCGGAGGGAAGGCAGTGGAATGAGCGGCGGACGGGTGAGTAACACGTAAGGAACCTGCCTCAAGGATTGGGATAACTCCGAGAAATCGGAGCTAATACCGGATAGTTCAACGGACCGCATGGTCCGCTGATGAAAGGCGCTTCGGCGTCACCTTGAGATGGCCTTGCGGTGCATTAGCTAGTTGGTGGGGTAACGGCCCACCAAGGCGACGATGCATAGCCGACCTGAGAGGGTGATCGGCCACACTGGGACTGAGACACGGCCCAGACTCCTACGGGAGGCAGCAGTAGGGAATCTTCCACAATGGACGAAAGTCTGATGGAGCAACGCCGCGTGAGTGATGAAGGTTTTCGGATCGTAAAACTCTGTTGTAAGGGAAGAACACGTACGAGAGGTAATGCTCGTACCTTGACGGTACCTTACGAGAAAGCCACGGCTAACTACGTGCCAGCAGCCGCGGTAATACGTAGGTGGCAAGCGTTGTCCGGAATTATTGGGCGTAAAGCGCGCGCAGGCGGCCTTTTAAGTCTGATGTGAAAGCCCCCGGCTCAACCGGGGAGGGCCATTGGAAACTGGAAGGCTTGAGTACAGAAGAGAAGAGTGGAATTCCACGTGTAGCGGTGAAATGCGTAGAGATGTGGAGGAACACCAGTGGCGAAGGCGACTCTTTGGTCTGTAACTGACGCTGAGGCGCGAAAGCGTGGGGAGCAAACAGGATTAGATACCCTGGTAGTCCACGCCGTAAACGATGAGTGCTAGGTGTTGGGGGGTTTCCGCCCCTCAGTGCTGAAGCTAACGCATTAAGCACTCCGCCTGGGGAGTACGGCCGCAAGGCTGAAACTCAAAGGAATTGACGGGGACCCGCACAAGCGGTGGAGCATGTGGTTTAATTCGAAGCAACGCGAAGAACCTTACCAACTCTTGACATCCCATTGACCGCTTGAGAGATCAAGTTTTCCCTTCGGGGACAATGGTGACAGGTGGTGCATGGTTGTCGTCAGCTCGTGTCGTGAGATGTTGGGTTAAGTCCCGCAACGAGCGCAACCCCTATCCTTAGTTGCCAGCATTTAGTTGGGCACTCTAGGGAGACTGCCGGTGACAAACCGGAGGAAGGTGGGGATGACGTCAAATCATCATGCCCCTTATGAGTTGGGCTACACACGTGCTACAATGGACGGTACAAAGGGCAGCGAGACCGCGAGGTGGAGCCAATCCCATAAAGCCGTTCCCAGTTCGGATTGCAGGCTGCAACTCGCCTGCATGAAGTCGGAATCGCTAGTAATCGCAGGTCAGCATACTGCGGTGAATACGTTCCCGGGTCTTGTACACACCGCCCGTCACACCACGAGAGTTTGCAACACCCGAAGCCGGTGAGGTAACCGCAAGGAGCCAGCCGTCGAAGGTGGGGTAGATGATTGGGGTGAAGTCGTAACAAGGTAGCCGTATCGGAAGGTGCGGCTGGATCACCTCCTTTCTAAGGAAAACGTCCCTTACGGGACATGCCCATCGTTCAGTTTTGAGAGCTCGTCTCTCAGTCTCGATAGAGACACTCGCACCTTGAAAACTGAAGACATCAACAAGACATCAAACTTTTAATTAACCATGTCATTTAAGACGTGTGTTCTTAGAATACCAACGCTAGATCAAGGTATGAAGGGCGTACGGTGGATGCCTTGGCACTAGGAGCCGATGAAGGACGCGACGAACAGCGATATGCTTCGGGGAGCAGTAAGTATGCTTTGATCCGAAGATTTCCGAATGGGGGAACCCACCATCTGTAATGGGATGGGACATGTTACATGAATACATAGTGTAGCGTGAGGCAGACCCGGGGAACTGAAACATCTAAGTACCCGGAGGAAGAGAAAGCAAATGCGATTCCCTGAGTAGCGGCGAGCGAAACGGGAACAGCCCAAACCGAAGAGCATGCTCTTCGGGGTTGTAGGACACTCTATACGGAGTCAAAAAGGAAGACAGTAGGTGAAGGACCTGGAAAGGTCGGCCGAAGAAGGTGACAGCCCTGTAGCTGAAACTGTTTTCCCTCCAGAGTGGATCCTGAGTACGGCGGGACACGTGAAACCCCGTCGGAATCCGGGAGGACCATCTCCCAAGGCTAAATACTCCCTAGTGACCGATAGTGAACCAGTACCGTGAGGGAAAGGTGAAAAGCACCCCGGAAGGGGAGTGAAATAGATCCTGAAACCGTATGCCTACAAGTAGTCAGAGCCCGTTAACGGGTGATGGCGTGCCTTTTGTAGAATGAACCGGCGAGTTACGATAACGCGCGAGGTTAAGCCGATGAGGCGGAGCCGTAGCGAAAGCGAGTCTGAACAGGGCGTTCAGTGCGTTGTCGTAGACCCGAAACCAG
This sequence comes from Exiguobacterium acetylicum DSM 20416, assembly GCF_000702605.1. NCBI lineage: Bacteria > Bacillati > Bacillota > Bacilli > Caryophanales > Exiguobacterium > Exiguobacterium acetylicum. The sequence continues at coordinate 2,804,263 of NZ_JNIR01000001.1, forward strand.
GTGATCTACCCATGTCCAGGATGAAGGTCAGGTAACACTGACTGGAGGTCCGAACCCACGCACGTTGAAAAGTGCGGGGATGAGGTGTGGGTAGCGGTGAAATGCCAATCGAACCTGGAGATAGCTGGTTCTCCCCGAAATAGCTTTAGGGCTAGCCTCGAGGTTGAGAGTTCTGGAGGTAGAGCACTGATTGGACTAGGGGCCCCCACAGGGTTACCGAATTCAGTTAAACTCCGAATGCCAGCAACTTATACTCGGGAGTCAGACTGCGAGTGATAAGATCCGTAGTCAAGAGGGAAACAGCCCAGACCGCCAGCTAAGGTCCCAAAGTGTATGTTAAGTGGAAAAGGATGTGGCGCTGCCTAGACAGCTAGGATGTTGGCTTAGAAGCAGCCACCATTCAAAGAGTGCGTAATAGCTCACTAGTCGAGTGGCGCCGCGCCGAAAATGTAACGGGGCTAAACATACCACCGAAGCTGCGGATTCCGTAAGGAATGGTAGGGGAGCGTTCCAAACCGCTGTGAAGCTGTACCGGAAGGAGCAGTGGAGCGTTTGGAAGTGAGAATGCCGGTGTGAGTAGCGAAAAGAGGGGTGAGAATCCCCTCCGTCGAAAGCCCAAGGTTTCCTGAGGAAGGCTCGTCCGCTCAGGGTTAGTCTGGACCTAAGCCGAGGCCGAAAGGCGTAGGCGATGGATAACAGGTTGATATTCCTGTACCGCCGATCCACCGTTTGAACAATGGGGGGACGCAGGAGGATAGTGACGCATGCGGATGGAAGTGCATGTGCAAGTTTCAAGACCGTCTGATTGGCAAATCCGTCAGGCACCAAAGTCAAGGAACGATGCGGAGTCCCGTAGGGACGTAGGTCACGATTTCACACTGCCAAGAAAAGCCTCTAGTGAGGGGGAAGGCGCCAGTACCGTAAACCGACACAGGTAGGCGAGATGAGAATTCTAAGACGCGCGGGATAACTCTCGTTAAGGAACTCGGCAAAATGGTCCCGTAACTTCGGGAGAAGGGACGCTCTACATGAGTAGAGCCGCAGTGAATAGGCCCAAACGACTGTTTAGCAAAAACACAGGTCTCTGCTAAATCGCAAGATGACGTATAGGGGCTGACGCCTGCCCGGTGCTGGAAGGTTAAGGGGATGGGTTAGCGCAAGCGAAGCTTTGAACCGAAGCCCCAGTAAACGGCGGCCGTAACTATAACGGTCCTAAGGTAGCGAAATTCCTTGTCGGGTAAGTTCCGACCCGCACGAAAGGCGTAACGATTTGGGCACTGTCTCAACGAGAGACCCGGTGAAATCATAGTACCTGTGAAGATGCAGGTTACCCGCGACAGGACGGAAAGACCCCATGGAGCTTTACTACAGCCTGATATTGAGGCTTTGTGCATGATGTACAGGATAGGCGGGAGACGTCGAGCCCGGAGCGCCAGCTTCGGAGGAGTCACCCTTGGGATACCGCCCTTCATGCATAGAGTCTCTAACTCGCAGCCGTCATCCGGCTGGAGGACCGTGTCAGGCGGGTAGTTTGACTGGGGCGGTCGCCTCCTAAACAGTAACGGAGGCGCCCAAAGGTTCCCTCAGAATGGTTGGAAATCATTCGTAGAGCGCAAAGGCAGAAGGGAGCTTGACTGCGAGACCTACAAGTCGAGCAGGGACGAAAGTCGGGCTTAGTGATCCGGTGGTTCCGCATGGAAGGGCCATCGCTCAACGGATAAAAGCTACCCTGGGGATAACAGGCTGATCTCCCCCAAGAGTCCACATCGACGGGGAGGTTTGGCACCTCGATGTCGGCTCATCGCATCCTGGGGCTGGAGTAGGTCCCAAGGGTTGGGCTGTTCGCCCATTAAAGCGGTACGCGAGCTGGGTTCAGAACGTCGTGAGACAGTTCGGTCCCTATCCGTCGTGGGCGCAGGAAATTTGAGGAGAGCTGTCCTTAGTACGAGAGGACCGGGATGGACGCACCGCTGGTGTACCAGTTGTTCCGCCAGGAGCATCGCTGGGTAGCTACGTGCGGACGGGATAAATGCTGAAAGCATCTAAGCATGAAGCCCCCTCCAAGATGAGATTTCCCTTTGAGTAATCAAGAAAGACCCCTCAGAGACGATGAGGTAGATAGGTCACGGGTGGAAGCATGGCGACATGTGGAGCTGAGTGATACTAATCGGTCGAGGCCTTGTTCTAGCAGATGCTTGTTGATGACTTCAGTTTTGAGGGCGCGAGCCTTTCAAAAAAACGAAAAAAAAGTCTTGACGTTATGTGAACATAATGTTAAGATAATAAATGTCTGGTGGCGATAGCCAAGTGGTCACACCCGTTCCCATGCCGAACACGGAAGTTAAGCACTTGAACGCCGAAAGTAGTTGGGGGCTTCCCCCTGTGAGGATAGGACGCTGCCAGGCGATACATATGGAGGATTAGCTCAGCTGGGAGAGCACCTGCCTTACAAGCAGGGGGTCGGCGGTTCGATCCCGTCATCCTCCACCATTTTTTATTACACTTGCCGGTGTAGCTCAGCTGGTAGAGCAACTGACTTGTAATCAGTAGGTCGCGGGTTCGACTCCTGTTGCCGGCACCATCTTTATCTTCAATGATCACCAGAATTCAATTATGAATGAAGGTTCTACCTTTTATATCCCTGCCGGGGTGGCGGAACTGGTAGACGCACAGGACTTAAAATCCTGCGGGGGTTTCCCCGTGCCGGTTCGATTCCGGCCCTCGGTACCATTTTCATTTTGATGTTTGCTGTTTGATCCTTATATTCCGCACCCTTAGCTCAGCTGGATAGAGTACTTGACTACGAATCAAGGGGTCGGGAGTTCGAATCTCTCAGGGTGCATTTTCGGGAAGTAGCTCAGCTTGGTAGAGCACTTGGTTTGGGACCAAGGGGTCGCAGGTTCGAATCCTGTCTTCCCGACCATCTTCAATTTCATCCCTTTAATGGGGCCTTAGCTCAGCTGGGAGAGCGCCTGCCTTGCACGCAGGAGGTCAGCGGTTCGATCCCGCTAGGCTCCACCATTTTTATGACGAACTTTGAAAACTGAACGATGAGGCAAAAATCGTATTCTACGGAATACAAACATGAATGAAGCGCAAGCTTCGTCAATCGTGACTTCGGTCACAAAAACGAGCAAGTCAAACACTTCATGGAGAGTTTGATCCTGGCTCAGGACGAACGCTGGCGGCGTGCCTAATACATGCAAGTCGAGCGCAGGAAACTGACGGAACTCTTCGGAGGGAAGGCAGTGGAATGAGCGGCGGACGGGTGAGTAACACGTAAGGAACCTGCCTCAAGGATTGGGATAACTCCGAGAAATCGGAGCTAATACCGGATAGTTCAACGGACCGCATGGTCCGCTGATGAAAGGCGCTTCGGCGTCACCTTGAGATGGCCTTGCGGTGCATTAGCTAGTTGGTGGGGTAACGGCCCACCAAGGCGACGATGCATAGCCGACCTGAGAGGGTGATCGGCCACACTGGGACTGAGACACGGCCCAGACTCCTACGGGAGGCAGCAGTAGGGAATCTTCCACAATGGACGAAAGTCTGATGGAGCAACGCCGCGTGAGTGATGAAGGTTTTCGGATCGTAAAACTCTGTTGTAAGGGAAGAACACGTACGAGAGGTAATGCTCGTACCTTGACGGTACCTTACGAGAAAGCCACGGCTAACTACGTGCCAGCAGCCGCGGTAATACGTAGGTGGCAAGCGTTGTCCGGAATTATTGGGCGTAAAGCGCGCGCAGGCGGCCTTTTAAGTCTGATGTGAAAGCCCCCGGCTCAACCGGGGAGGGCCATTGGAAACTGGAAGGCTTGAGTACAGAAGAGAAGAGTGGAATTCCACGTGTAGCGGTGAAATGCGTAGAGATGTGGAGGAACACCAGTGGCGAAGGCGACTCTTTGGTCTGTAACTGACGCTGAGGCGCGAAAGCGTGGGGAGCAAACAGGATTAGATACCCTGGTAGTCCACGCCGTAAACGATGAGTGCTAGGTGTTGGGGGGTTTCCGCCCCTCAGTGCTGAAGCTAACGCATTAAGCACTCCGCCTGGGGAGTACGGCCGCAAGGCTGAAACTCAAAGGAATTGACGGGGACCCGCACAAGCGGTGGAGCATGTGGTTTAATTCGAAGCAACGCGAAGAACCTTACCAACTCTTGACATCCCATTGACCGCTTGAGAGATCAAGTTTTCCCTTCGGGGACAATGGTGACAGGTGGTGCATGGTTGTCGTCAGCTCGTGTCGTGAGATGTTGGGTTAAGTCCCGCAACGAGCGCAACCCCTATCCTTAGTTGCCAGCATTTAGTTGGGCACTCTAGGGAGACTGCCGGTGACAAACCGGAGGAAGGTGGGGATGACGTCAAATCATCATGCCCCTTATGAGTTGGGCTACACACGTGCTACAATGGACGGTACAAAGGGCAGCGAGACCGCGAGGTGGAGCCAATCCCATAAAGCCGTTCCCAGTTCGGATTGCAGGCTGCAACTCGCCTGCATGAAGTCGGAATCGCTAGTAATCGCAGGTCAGCATACTGCGGTGAATACGTTCCCGGGTCTTGTACACACCGCCCGTCACACCACGAGAGTTTGCAACACCCGAAGCCGGTGAGGTAACCGCAAGGAGCCAGCCGTCGAAGGTGGGGTAGATGATTGGGGTGAAGTCGTAACAAGGTAGCCGTATCGGAAGGTGCGGCTGGATCACCTCCTTTCTAAGGAAAACGTCCCTTACGGGACATGCCCATCGTTCAGTTTTGAGAGCTCGTCTCTCAGTCTCGATAGAGACACTCGCACCTTGAAAACTGAAGACATCAACAAGACATCAAACTTTTAATTAACCATGTCATTTAAGACGTGTGTTCTTAGAATACCAACGCTAGATCAAGGTATGAAGGGCGTACGGTGGATGCCTTGGCACTAGGAGCCGATGAAGGACGCGACGAACAGCGATATGCTTCGGGGAGCAGTAAGTATGCTTTGATCCGAAGATTTCCGAATGGGGGAACCCACCATCTGTAATGGGATGGGACATGTTACATGAATACATAGTGTAGCGTGAGGCAGACCCGGGGAACTGAAACATCTAAGTACCCGGAGGAAGAGAAAGCAAATGCGATTCCCTGAGTAGCGGCGAGCGAAACGGGAACAGCCCAAACCGAAGAGCATGCTCTTCGGGGTTGTAGGACACTCTATACGGAGTCAAAAAGGAAGACAGTAGGTGAAGGACCTGGAAAGGTCGGCCGAAGAAGGTGACAGCCCTGTAGCTGAAACTGTTTTCCCTCCAGAGTGGATCCTGAGTACGGCGGGACACGTGAAACCCCGTCGGAATCCGGGAGGACCATCTCCCAAGGCTAAATACTCCCTAGTGACCGATAGTGAACCAGTACCGTGAGGGAAAGGTGAAAAGCACCCCGGAAGGGGAGTGAAATAGATCCTGAAACCGTATGCCTACAAGTAGTCAGAGCCCGTTAACGGGTGATGGCGTGCCTTTTGTAGAATGAACCGGCGAGTTACGATAACGCGCGAGGTTAAGCCGATGAGGCGGAGCCGTAGCGAAAGCGAGTCTGAACAGGGCGTTCAGTGCGTTGTCGTAGACCCGAAACCAGGTGATCTACCCATGTCCAGGATGAAGGTCAGGTAACACTGACTGGAGGTCCGAACCCACGCACGTTGAAAAGTGCGGGGATGAGGTGTGGGTAGCGGTGAAATGCCAATCGAACCTGGAGATAGCTGGTTCTCCCCGAAATAGCTTTAGGGCTAGCCTCGAGGTTGAGAGTTCTGGAGGTAGAGCACTGATTGGACTAGGGGCCCCCACAGGGTTACCGAATTCAGTTAAACTCCGAATGCCAGCAACTTATACTCGGGAGTCAGACTGCGAGTGATAAGATCCGTAGTCAAGAGGGAAACAGCCCAGACCGCCAGCTAAGGTCCCAAAGTGTATGTTAAGTGGAAAAGGATGTGGCGCTGCCTAGACAGCTAGGATGTTGGCTTAGAAGCAGCCACCATTCAAAGAGTGCGTAATAGCTCACTAGTCGAGTGGCGCCGCGCCGAAAATGTAACGGGGCTAAACATACCACCGAAGCTGCGGATTCCGTAAGGAATGGTAGGGGAGCGTTCCAAACCGCTGTGAAGCTGTACCGGAAGGAGCAGTGGAGCGTTTGGAAGTGAGAATGCCGGTGTGAGTAGCGAAAAGAGGGGTGAGAATCCCCTCCGTCGAAAGCCCAAGGTTTCCTGAGGAAGGCTCGTCCGCTCAGGGTTAGTCTGGACCTAAGCCGAGGCCGAAAGGCGTAGGCGATGGATAACAGGTTGATATTCCTGTACCGCCGATCCACCGTTTGAACAATGGGGGGACGCAGGAGGATAGTGACGCATGCGGATGGAAGTGCATGTGCAAGTTTCAAGACCGTCTGATTGGCAAATCCGTCAGGCACCAAAGTCAAGGAACGATGCGGAGTCCCGTAGGGACGTAGGTCACGATTTCACACTGCCAAGAAAAGCCTCTAGTGAGGGGGAAGGCGCCAGTACCGTAAACCGACACAGGTAGGCGAGATGAGAATTCTAAGACGCGCGGGATAACTCTCGTTAAGGAACTCGGCAAAATGGTCCCGTAACTTCGGGAGAAGGGACGCTCTACATGAGTAGAGCCGCAGTGAATAGGCCCAAACGACTGTTTAGCAAAAACACAGGTCTCTGCTAAATCGCAAGATGACGTATAGGGGCTGACGCCTGCCCGGTGCTGGAAGGTTAAGGGGATGGGTTAGCGCAAGCGAAGCTTTGAACCGAAGCCCCAGTAAACGGCGGCCGTAACTATAACGGTCCTAAGGTAGCGAAATTCCTTGTCGGGTAAGTTCCGACCCGCACGAAAGGCGTAACGATTTGGGCACTGTCTCAACGAGAGACCCGGTGAAATCATAGTACCTGTGAAGATGCAGGTTACCCGCGACAGGACGGAAAGACCCCATGGAGCTTTACTACAGCCTGATATTGAGGCTTTGTGCATGATGTACAGGATAGGCGGGAGACGTCGAGCCCGGAGCGCCAGCTTCGGAGGAGTCACCCTTGGGATACCGCCCTTCATGCATAGAGTCTCTAACTCGCAGCCGTCATCCGGCTGGAGGACCGTGTCAGGCGGGTAGTTTGACTGGGGCGGTCGCCTCCTAAACAGTAACGGAGGCGCCCAAAGGTTCCCTCAGAATGGTTGGAAATCATTCGTAGAGCGCAAAGGCAGAAGGGAGCTTGACTGCGAGACCTACAAGTCGAGCAGGGACGAAAGTCGGGCTTAGTGATCCGGTGGTTCCGCATGGAAGGGCCATCGCTCAACGGATAAAAGCTACCCTGGGGATAACAGGCTGATCTCCCCCAAGAGTCCACATCGACGGGGAGGTTTGGCACCTCGATGTCGGCTCATCGCATCCTGGGGCTGGAGTAGGTCCCAAGGGTTGGGCTGTTCGCCCATTAAAGCGGTACGCGAGCTGGGTTCAGAACGTCGTGAGACAGTTCGGTCCCTATCCGTCGTGGGCGCAGGAAATTTGAGGAGAGCTGTCCTTAGTACGAGAGGACCGGGATGGACGCACCGCTGGTGTACCAGTTGTTCCGCCAGGAGCATCGCTGGGTAGCTACGTGCGGACGGGATAAATGCTGAAAGCATCTAAGCATGAAGCCCCCTCCAAGATGAGATTTCCCTTTGAGTAATCAAGAAAGACCCCTCAGAGACGATGAGGTAGATAGGTCACGGGTGGAAGCATGGCGACATGTGGAGCTGAGTGATACTAATCGGTCGAGGCCTTGTTCTAGCAGATGCTTGTTGATGACTTCAGTTTTGAGGGCGCGAGCCCGATCGTCTGGTGACGATAGCCAAGTGGTCACACCCGTTCCCATGCCGAACACGGAAGTTAAGCACTTGAACGCCGAAAGTAGTTGAGGGCTTCCCCCTGTGAGGATAGGACGTTGCCAGGCACTTGACCGATCTGCAGATTGCAGGTCGGTCTTTTTGTGTTTTATAAAAAGCCTTATCAGTTGCATTTCTTTTTTTAGATGATTACTATTAAATCAAACAATAGTCAAAGATGGTCAGAGAGGTGGTGCCAATGCAAAACATCACAGATATCATCGAAGCCTATTTAAAGCAAATTTTACACGACGAAAAGACGATTGAAATCAAACGTCAAGAAATTGCACAGCGTTTTGACTGTGTTCCATCACAAATCAACTACGTCATCAATACTCGTTTTACGGTCGAAAAGGGTTATTTCGTTGAAAGTAAACGGGGTGGCGGTGGATACATTCGGATTCAAAAAATCGTTGTGCTCGATAGTCACGATCTATTAGATGAAGTCAGTTCATGGATCGATGATCATTTGACGGAACAAGCTGCAGAAGATTATTTGATTCGTTTGATGAACGAACAATTACTGACGCGGCGGGAAGCTATTTTGATTCAATCGCTGTTGCAAAAAGAGAGTTTGCCAATGGCGGTCGAAGATCAACACCGGATGCGTGCCCACTTGATGCGGACGCTTCTTCAAACCATGAAGCGACTCTAGTCGTCGGACATTGGAGGAATGCATGATGCGTTGTCAACGATGTGGCGAACGAGAAGCAATCGTCCGTGTCAAACTTCCACAAGAATCGGAAACCGATGAGAAGTTCTTATGCTCGGTTTGTGTGCGGGAGTTAGCACGTGAATATCAAGGGACGGCGTGTCCGTCTTGCGGTATGACCCGTCAACAATTGCTTCATCTTCGTAAAGTCGGTTGCCCGACTTGTTATTCATTTTTTAAAGACGAAGTCGACGGCATGGTTCGTCAGTTCCAACACGGTCATACGCAACACTATGGCTCACGACCTGATGAGGAATCCGTGGAAAAACGATTGAACCAGCAGCTCAGTCGACTGAAAGAACAACTCAATCGCAAAATCTTAGCAGAAGACTATGAAGAAGCAGAAATCATAAAACAACAGATTGAAAGTGTCGAGGAGGATTTGCGTCATGTTTGAAGAGTTGCTCCAACACCCTTTAAGCGAATCGATGAATCAATCTTCTCCCTTTGACGACATCGTCGTTTCGACACGGATCCGATTGGCGCGCAATACGACACGTTATCCGTTCTCAACGATGTTGTCAGAAGCACAAGCCAATGCGCTCATTGACGAGACGGAACGCCAACTAAACGGGATGAAAGGGTTTCGGTTTGGTCGCGTCGATCAGGCGGATGTCCTGACTCGAACCGCTTTAGTAGAAAAGCATCTAATCAGTCCGGCGTTAGCGAGTCATCCACGGACAGGACTCTTCATCAGTGAAGATGAGCAGATCAGTGTCATGGTCAATGAAGAGGATCATTTCCGGATTCAGACGTTATTACCGGGACTTCAACTTGAAGAAGCGTTTCGGATCGCAAAACAAGTCGATCGCTTGATCAGTGAACGATTTAAAATTGCTTTTGATGACACGCTTGGTTATTTAACGACATGTCCGAGTAACGTCGGAACAGGTCTTCGTGCTTCCGTGATGTTGCATTTACCGGGACTGGTCCTGACGAATCAGATTCAAGGCTATATCAAACACTTACGACAGCTTGGATTCGCGATTCGTGGGCGTTACGGCGAGGGAAGCGATGCATCTGGTCGTATGTTTCAACTGTCGAACCAACGGACGCTTGGGGCAAGCGAGGATATGCTAATCACGGACTATCAATTTGCCGTTGAAGCATTAATTGAAGCAGAACAGGCAGCACGAAAAGGATTATTGGAGATGTATCAAGAAGAACTAGAGGACAGACTATATCGTTCCTATGGCATCCTGACATCAGCTCGACTGATTACAGCGCGGGAAGCAACGGAACGACTATCGGATGTCCGCTTAGCAGATAGTCTGGGACTAGAGGTCAATCTTCCTCCAAATCTTTTTCATCAACTGCTCGTATCACTACAAACAGGTTTTCTACAAAAGCATTTCGGGAAACAATTAACATCTAGAGAACGGGACATCGAACGGGCGAAACGAATCCGGACGATGTTAACCGAACAGACAAACAGGGATCACACACAAGGAGGTTTTGCATAATGATGTTTGGACGATTCACAGAACGTGCACAACGTGTATTGGCACTTGCTCAAGAAGAGGCAGTACGGTTGGGGCACCACAATATCGGAACAGAACACATTTTACTCGGACTTGTACGTGAAGGAGACGGAATCGCTGCGAAAGCCTTAACAGCACTCGGTCTCAGTTCAGATAAAATTCAAATGGAAGTCGAAGCATTGATCGGTCGCGGACAAGATGGTGCAACGACGATTCACTATACACCACGTGCGAAAAAGGTCATCGAGTTATCAATGGATGAGGCACGTAAACTTGGTCACTCTTACGTTGGGACAGAACACCTCTTGCTCGGATTGATTCGAGAAGGAGAGGGCGTTGCTGCTCGTGTCTTGAATAACTTAGGCATCAGTCTTTCAAAAGCCCGTCAGCAAGTACTCCAGTTGCTCGGGAACAGCGAAACGACAGCAAACGCGTCGCAAGCAGGTTCAGGTGTCGCAACACCTACACTTGATGGTCTTGCTCGTGATTTGACACAACAAGCGCGCGAAACACGTCTTGACCCAGTTATCGGTCGAGCGAAAGAAATTCAACGCGTCATCGAAGTCTTAAGCCGCCGGACGAAGAATAACCCGGTCTTGATCGGGGAACCAGGGGTCGGTAAAACGGCTGTCGTCGAAGGTCTCGCTCAACAAATCATCAACAACGAAGTGCCGGAGACGTTACGCAATAAACGTGTCATGGTACTCGACATGGGAACACTCGTCGCTGGTACGAAATACCGTGGTGAATTCGAAGATCGTTTGAAAAAGGTCATGGATGAGATTCGTCAAGCGGGGAACATCATTCTCTTCATCGATGAGTTGCATACATTGATTGGAGCGGGTGGAGCAGAAGGTGCGATCGATGCATCGGACATCCTTAAACCATCACTCGCACGAGGCGAACTTCAGTGTATCGGAGCAACGACTCTTGATGAGTACCGGAAATACATCGAAAAAGATGCGGCACTCGAACGTCGTTTCCAACCGATCCAAGTCGCAGAGCCAACGACGGATGAAGCAACACAAATCCTATTTGGTCTTCGCGATCGTTATGAAGCACACCACCGTGTGACGATCACAGACGAAGCAATCCAAGAAGCCGTCACATTGTCGGATCGATACATTTCGGATCGTTTCCTTCCGGATAAAGCGATCGATTTGATCGATGAAGCGGCATCAAAAGTTCGTTTACGCTCGTATACAGCACCACCGAACTTAAAAGAAGTCGAAGCAAAACTCGAAGGTATCCGTAAGGACAAGGATGAAGCTGTCCAAAGCCAAGAGTTTGAAAAAGCAGCAAGTCTTCGTGACACAGAACAAAAATTACGCGATGAACTTGAGCGTTTGAAAGAGGAATGGCAGAATAAACAAGGCAATGAAAAACTTGAAGTCACAAAAGATGACATCGCACAAGTTGTTGCCAACTGGACAGGTGTACCGGTCACGAAGATCGCGGAAGAAGAGACGGATCGTCTCCTTCGTCTCGAAGAAATCCTTCACGATCGTGTCATCGGTCAAAACGAAGCCGTTAAATCGATTTCAAAAGCCATCCGCCGCGCACGTGCTGGACTCAAAGATCCAAAACGTCCGATCGGTTCGTTCATCTTCCTCGGCCCTACTGGGGTTGGTAAAACAGAACTCGCACGCGCTGTTGCCGAAGCGATGTTCGGAGATGAGGATGCGATCATCCGGATCGACATGTCAGAGTACATGGAGAAACATGCAACGAGCCGTCTCGTCGGTTCACCTCCAGGATATGTCGGTTACGAAGAAGGCGGTCAATTAACGGAAAAAGTTCGCCGGAAACCGTATTCGGTCATCTTACTTGATGAAATCGAGAAGGCGCACCCAGAAGTCTTCAACATTCTCTTGCAAGTACTTGATGATGGACGCTTAACAGACTCGAAAGGTCGGACGGTTGATTTCCGTAACACGATCATCGTCATGACATCGAACGTCGGTGCAAGTGCCCTTAAACGGAATAAATATGTTGGATTCGCTGTTTCTGAAGATACGGATCGCGAATACAAAGACATGAAAGATAAAGTCATGGAAGAACTCAAACGGGCATTCCGTCCAGAGTTCTTGAACCGGATTGATGAAACGATCGTCTTCCACTCACTCGAGAAACAACACATCGAAGAGATCGTGAAGTTGATGGCGAAAACCCTTGAAAAACGTTTGGCTGAACAGGAAATTCATTTCGAATTGACACCAGCTGCCCTCTCGAAGATCGCTGATATCGGGTACGATCCAGAGTACGGCGCACGTCCAATCCGTCGTGCCCTTCAACGGGAAGCGGAAGACCGGTTGTCAGAAGCATTGCTCGCAGGCGATATCCAAAAAGGAGAACGTGTTGCGCTTGATGTCGAAGAGAACGAATTCATCGTTCGCCGGAATCACGTGAGTTCTGCCGCAACGGAATAAGCACTGAGCACAGGGCCAGCTTTCGCACTTTCTGAGCGAAGCTGGTCCTTTTTTTGAAACAGAAAGGATGAATCGATTGGCTAAGTTAAAAACAAAATTCGTTTGTCAAAGCTGTGGGACCGAATCACCGAAATGGATGGGACGTTGTTCCGGGTGCGGGGAATGGAACACGATGGTCGAAGAAGTCGTCGAAGAGAAAAAAGGACGGCGCGGTGCCGCTTTCGTTCATACGACGACAAAACAATTGAAGCCAGAGCGTCTCGCGAACATCGTCTCGCAAGAAGAGAGTCGCGTCTTTACCGGAAGTGGTGAATTCGACCGTGTCCTCGGAGGAGGTATCGTTCCAGGTTCGATGGTGCTTGTTGGAGGAGACCCAGGGATCGGGAAGTCGACAATCTTGCTGCAGACGAGTGCACGCCTTGCTCAACGTGGCGAAAAAGTGCTCTACATCTCAGGGGAAGAATCGCTTAAACAAACCAAATTGCGCGCGGAACGGCTTGGCTTACCGACACAAGATTTGTTCGTCCTCAGTGAGACGGATATGAACATGATTGAACGTGTCGTCGATGAAGAACAGCCACGTTTTTTAATCATCGACTCGATTCAAACCGTCTACATCGATGAAATCCAGTCCGCACCCGGCAGCGTGACACAGGTACGTGAATGTACGGCGATGCTGATGAAAATTGCGAAGAGTCGCGGTATTGCTATCTTCATCGTCGGTCACGTCACGAAACAGGGTTCGATTGCTGGACCACGTTTACTGGAGCACATGGTGGATGCCGTCTTGTATTTCGAAGGCGAACGTCACCATACGTTCCGGATTCTGCGTGCCGTCAAAAACCGATTTGGTTCAACGAATGAAATCGGAATTTTTGAGATGCGGGAGTCCGGTCTTGAAGAGGTCTTGAATCCGTCAGAAATTTTCCTCGAGGAACGGACATCCGGTGTATCTGGTTCGACGATCGTCGCTTCCATGGAGGGGACACGGACGGTCCTCGTTGAACTACAAGCGTTGATTTCACCGACGTCATTCGGGAATCCAAGACGGATGGCGACCGGAATCGATCAAAATAAGGTTGCCTTATTGATGGCTGTTCTTGAGAAACGGTCGGGTCTTCTCTTACAAACACAAGATGCCTACCTCAAGGCAGCCGGTGGTGTGAAGCTTGATGAACCTGCGATTGACTTGGCGGTTTGTGTTGCGATTGCTTCTAGTTTCCGTGACAAACCGACGCGTCCGACGGATGTCGTGATTGGTGAAGTCGGATTGACAGGTGAGGTTCGCCGTGTATCGCGGATCGAACAACGTGTAGCAGAAGCAGCTAAACTTGGTTTCACACGCGCCATCATTCCGAAAAACAACTTGGGTGGTTGGACGTATCCGGATGGAATTACGGTCGTTGGTGTCGAGAGTGTGGACGAAGCATTACGTGAAACAATTCCGTTTTAAACTGGAATGACGCAAAAAATGGGGGAACTGTAATGGATATGTAAACAGTTTCCCCTCCTTCCGGCGTAGGTAGTTCAAATCAGTACATGTTACAATGAACTTAAAATAAGCAAAGGAGGTGAGAAGATTGAAAATCGTCATTCGGGTATTTTTTGCATTACTCGGACTTGCCCTCGGGATTTTGTTGCTGCCTCAGTTCTTCCAATTAATTGAAACGGCAACGAATACGACATTCCCCGCCTGGTTGATGAGCGAATACGTAACTGGAACGATTGGTGCACTCATATTCTTATTAATTGGATTATTCATTACGGATTCGGTAATTCGACTTCTCCGATTTTTAGAAGAACGACTCGTCAAAGCCCCAGTGCCAGATCTCTTTTTTGGAACATTTGGTTTGTTGATCGGGTTGGTACTGGCTTTCCTTGTTAGTACATTGATTGATTTAGTAGGTATTCCTGTCCTCAGTAACGTCTTAACGATTTTCGTGACCGCGTTATTCGGATATCTCGGCTTTACGGTCGGGTATCGTAAACGTCATGAATTGACGAAAATCTTCTTACGCAGCAACCAAAGTGAGAAAAAAGCAACACCTGAAGTCGTCGTTCCAGTTAAATCAAACAGCAAGGTACTTGATACGAGCGTCATCATCGACGGACGAATTACGGATATCACGAAAACCGGCTTCGTCGAAGGAAAACTGATCGTCCCGCAATTCGTTATCGGTGAGTTGCAGTACATCGCGGATTCTTCCGATACGTTGAAACGAAACCGTGGACGTCGTGGACTTGATGTCTTAAAAGAGTTACAAGACATCCCTGGAGTCGAGGTCGAAATTTATGACGGCGATTTCGAGGATGTACCGGAAGTCGATATTAAGCTAATTAAACTCGCGGAACTCGTCAAAGGCATCGTCGTCACGAACGACTATAACTTGAACAAAGTCTGTGAAGTCCGACATGTTCCTGTTCTCAACATCAATGATCTGGCGAATGCCGTCAAACAAGTCGTCATTCCAGGAGAAGAGATGACCGTCCTTGTCATCAAGGAAGGGAAAGAACAAAAACAGGGCATCGCTTATCTCGAAGATGGGACGATGGTCGTCGTCGAAGGAGGCAAACACCTCATTTCGAAAACGATTGGTGTCGTCGTCACGAGTGTCTTGCAGACGTCAGCTGGACGAATGATTTTTGCGAAACCACAAGAAAAATGAGACACTATGCCTAGAGAGACATCGAGAGGCATTCGGATAGACCCCGCAACGGATTCGATTTCATGATCGAGTCCGTTTTCGGTGTGATGGAATGAATCACGATGATCAGTGAGAGAGAAAAGAGGGAATGGGATGTCTACAACCACCTATCGCGTCGTCATCCCCGCTGCCGGTGCCGGTAAGCGGATGGGCGCAGATCGTAATAAATTGATGCTTGAACTGAGAGACCGTCCAATCATCGCTTGGACACTAGATGTCTTCGAGGCAGATCCAGCTTGTACGGAAATCGTCCTCGCGATCAATCCACTAGAACAGGAATGGTTTACAAGTATTATCGCGTCTTATAAGACATCGATTAAACTTGTCACGGGTGGTGCCGAACGTCAGGAAAGTGTGCTCCGTGGTCTTGAGGCGTTAGAAGGCGAAGGAATTGTTCTGATCCATGATGGTGCCCGACCGTTCATTTCACAAGCAGCGATTCATGCGGTCGTCCAGGCGGCAGCTTTGGATCAAGCAGCGATTCTTGCCGTGCCGATCAAAGACACCGTCAAACGGATTGAAGCGAACCACATCAGCGAGACCGTTCCGCGGGAGCACCTGATGGCAGCCCAGACACCGCAAGCGTTTGATCTTGCGACGATTCGTACGGTTCATGAAAAAGCGGCAACGAAATACCTAGGAACCGACGATGCAAGTTTGATAGAATGGGACGGAGGAAAAGTAACGATCGTCCACGGTCACTACGAAAATATCAAGATGACGACACCGGACGATCTTTGGTTCGGTGAAGCGATTCTAATGAAACGAGGGAAATGACGATGATTCGAATTGGACAAGGCTTTGATGTACATGCCTTTGCAGAGGATCGGAAATTGATTTTAGGCGGCATCGAGATTCCGCATACGAAAGGATTGCTCGGTCATTCGGATGCAGACGTTTTATTACATACGATTGCCGACGCAGCACTTGGTGCGATCGCAGCAGGGGATATCGGAAAACATTTTCCAGATACGGATCCGGAATTCAAGGATGCCGATTCAGCAAAATTGCTACAACATGTTTACGCGCTTGTTAAACAACAAGGGTATGAGCTTGGCAACCTAGATGCGACAGTCATCGCACAGGCACCAAAGCTGCGTCCTTACATCGACACGATGCGTGCGCGGATCGCGGAATTACTCGAAGCGGACATTGAACAGATCAATGTCAAGGCAACGACGACGGAATGGTTAGGTTTTACGGGACGTGAAGAGGGAATCGCTTGTCAAGCAGTGATTCTACTGAAACGAATCGAAGAATAAGGTATACTAGATAAGCGAATTTTAGTCGAAGGAGTGATTGGCAATGGCAGAAGTACGAGTACGTTATGCCCCAAGTCCAACAGGACACTTGCATATCGGGAATGCCCGGACTGCATTATTTAACTATCTGTTTGCACGCCATTTAGGCGGTAAGATGGTATTACGAATCGAGGATACGGACCAAAAGCGGAACATCGCAGGTGGTGTCGAGAGTCAAATGAAGAACCTCGAGTGGCTCGGTGTCGATTGGGACGAAGGTCCAGGTCGCGGTGGCGAGTACGGTCCTTATTCACAAATGGAACGTCTCGATATCTATCAAAAGTACACGGATGAGTTACTTGAAAAAGGACTTGCTTACCGTTGCTACATGACATCGGAAGAACTCGAAGCAGAACGCGAAGCACAAATCGCACGCGGAGAAGCACCACGTTATTCAGGAGCGCACCGTAACCTGACAGCAGAACAAGAAGAAGCGTTCCGCGCAGAAGGTCGCACGCCGTCAATTCGGATTCGTGTACCGGAGGATGTCACGTATACATGGAATGATATCGTTAAAGACGATGTCTCATTCGAATCAAAAGACTTCGGTGACTGGGTCATCGTCAAAAAAGATGGCATTCCGACGTACAACTTTGCCGTCGTCATCGACGATCATTTAATGGCGATCAGCCATGTTCTTCGTGGCGATGATCATATTTCGAACACACCGAAACAGATGATGATCTATGATGCGTTCGGTTGGGAATACCCAACGTTCGGTCACATGACATTGATCGTCAACGAATCACACAAGAAACTCTCGAAGCGTGATCACTCGATCATTCAGTACATCGAGCAGTATAAAGAGCTCGGTTATCTCCCGGAAGCATTGCTCAACTTCATCACGCTTCTCGGATGGTCACCGGTCGGCGAACAAGAAATCTTCACGAAAGAAGAGTTCATCGAAATCTTTGACGCGGATCGTCTCTCGAAGAGTCCAGCTGTCTTTGACCAAAACAAATTGGCTTGGATCAACAGTCAGTACATGAAACATCAATCGTTCGAAGAAGTATTCGAAGCCAGTCTTCCGTTCTTACAAGAAGCAGGTCGCGTCGAAGCGTCGCCTTCAGAAGAAGAGCTCGCTTGGGCACGTGATCTTGTCGCGTTATACCGCGAACAGATGACGCATGGCGCGGAAATCGTCAAGCTTTCAGAGATGTTCTTTGAGGACGAAGTGGTGTATGATGAAGAGGCAAACACTGTCTTGAGTGGCGAGACGGTTCCAACTGTACTTACAGAATTCGCGAACCAGTTACGCGCTCTCGAAGAGTGGACACCAGAAGCAATCAAAGCATCGATCAAAGCGACGCAAAAAGCGACTGGTCAAAAAGGTAAAAACTTGTTCATGCCAATTCGTGTCGCGACGACAGGACAGACACATGGTCCAGAACTCCCGAACACGATTCAATTACTAGGAAAAGACCGTGTGCTTGCACGGCTTGAAGCAGAATAACGAAAGCGTAGACGAGGAAAGTAACGATGCGTCTTCTTCTCCAGAGACAAGCTCGAATGGTGCGAGGGCTTGAAGAAGCGAATCATGAAATGCCCCTCTGAGTGCTGCCCGAAATCCCTGAGAGTAGGCGCAGACGTATCTCCGGCGTTAACGGACGTCGAGAGGGACGAGTCAATCGTCCAAACAGAGTGGGACCGCGCTTCGTTAGCGTCTCTGTGCAGCAATGCATAGAGGCGCTTTTTCTTATGGAGAGGAGAACGTATATGACACGGATACGAGAAGATATCCGCAATGTGTTTGAGCAAGATCCAGCTGCCCGCAGCACGTTAGAAGTCATTTTGACATACCCGGGCTTACATGCGATTTGGATGCATCGCCTGGCCCATCGACTCTGGAACGCAAAGTTTCGCTTACTCGGTCGATTAATTTCGCAGTTCAGTCGCTTTTTGACAGGCATCGAGATTCACCCAGGAGCGACGATTGGACGCCGATTCTTTATTGACCACGGGATGGGTGTCGTCATTGGTGAGACGACGATCATTGGTGATGACGTCACGTTATTTCAAGGCGTGACGCTCGGCGGAACGGGGAAAGAAACAGGAAAGCGTCATCCGACGATTGAAGACGGCGTACTTGTCTCTGCCGGTGCCCGTGTCCTTGGTGATATCACGATCGGGGCATACTCAAAAATCGGTGCCAGTTCCGTCGTCTTAAAACACGTTCCGCCAAATGCGACCGTCGTCGGCATTCCGGGACGTGTCGTCATTCAAGATGGCATGAAGGTCGAAGCACCGCTTGATCATCGTTTCCCGGATCCGGTCAGCGAATGCCAAGAGCGAATTGAAATGGAACTAGAAGTATTAAAACAAGAAATTGAACGGATTAAAGGAGGGCGACGTCATGATTCAACTGTACAACAGCATGACCGGAAAAAAGGAACCATTTAAACCATTAGAAGAAGGAAAGGTCAAGATGTATGTCTGTGGCCCGACTGTTTACAACTACATTCATATCGGGAACGCACGTCCAGCAATCGTCTTCGATACGGTTCGTCGCTACTTCACATACCGCGGATACGAAGTCAAATATGTCTCGAACTTCACGGACGTCGATGATAAGATCATCCGGACAGCGAACGAACTCGGAGAAGACTATCATGCGTTGACGAAACGTTTCATCGAGGCGTACCACGCGGATACGGGTGCCTTGAATGTCCAAAAAGCGGACATCCATCCACTCGTCACGGAAACGATGGACGATATCATCGCCTTCATCGAAGTCCTCGTCGAAAAAGGCAATGCCTACGCATCAAGCGGAGATGTCTACTTCCGGACGCGTAGTTTCAAGGATTATGGTCAATTGAGCCAACAGTCGATCGATGAATTGCGCGCAGGCGCACGAATCGAAGTCGGAGAGAAAAAAGAAGATCCGCTTGATTTCGTGCTCTGGAAAGCAGCAAAACCAGGGGAGCCGGCATGGACGAGTCCATGGGGCGAAGGACGACCAGGCTGGCACATCGAGTGCTCGGCGATGGCGAAGAAATACCTCGGGGAGACGATTGATATCCATGCTGGTGGACAAGACTTGAAGTTCCCGCACCATGAGAATGAGATCGCCCAGTCAGAAGCATGCAACTCACAGAAGTTCGCAAACTACTGGATGCATAACGGGTTCTTAAACATCGAAAACGAGAAGATGTCGAAGTCGCTCGGTAACTTCTTGACGGTTCATGAAGCAATCCAAGCGGTCGATCCGATGGTATTACGATTCTTCATGTTATCGGTTCAGTATCGTCACCCGATCAACTACAGTCGTGAACTGATCGACCAAGCAGCGAATGGTCTCGCACGAATTCGGGAATCGGTCGCAAACATCGAACATCGTCTTGAAATGACGGCTGATCTCGGAACAGGTGACGAGAAGTGGTTGAATCGTCTAGCGGCGATCAAGGAACACTTCATCACATCGATGGATGATGATTTTAATACAGCGAACGCTGTGACGGATTTATTTGATCTCTCGAAAGAAGCCAATCTATACCTCGGAGAAGCACATGTGTCGAAACAGGTGCTCGAACAGTTCCTCGCACTCTTCTCGGAATTATCAGGCGTCCTTGGTGTGACGTTGACAGTCGACAAAGGCTTACTCGATGAAGAAGTCGAACAGTTGATCGAAGAGCGGAACACAGCCCGTCAAAATCGTGACTTCGCACGAGCGGACGCAATCCGCGATCAGCTACGTGATCAAGGTATCCTGCTGGAAGACACAGCGCAAGGGATGCGGTGGAAGCGCGGATGAAGAACTACAAACAACTGAATGCACTCGCGTTAGCGTACATGGGCGATGTCGTCTATGAGATTCGTGTGCGGGAGCGATTGCTCGAACAAGGTTATGTGAAGCCGGGCGAGTTGCACAAAGCAGCTGTCCGGTACGTTCGGGCACAAGCACAAGCGACGGTCGTGACGCACTGGTTGAACACGGATGCGTTGACGGAAGAAGAGGCAGCGGTCGTCCGGCGCGGGAAGAACGCAAAATCCGGTTCTGTCCCGAAGAGCACGGACGTCCATACGTATCGCTACGCGACAGCATTTGAAGCATTGCTCGGTTATATTTATCTTTCAGAAGGAGGGGATCGCCTTGAAGAACTCATCGGACAAGCGTTCGAACTACTCGAAGCCGAAAAAACAGACGAATCCTAAGGCTACCGGTATGAAGCCGAAAACGAAGGCACAACGTCCAGCACAAGAGAAACGAAAAGCCGCTCCGGTCAAGGAACAGCCCGTCGCGATCGAACCACTCGAAGAAGGACAAGATTTCTTGTCAGGTCGTAATCCGGTCCTAGAGGCATTGCGGAGTGGACGAGAGATGAACAAGCTGTTCTTGCAGGAAGGACAACAAAAAGGACCGCTTGCCGTCATCCATGCGATGGCGCAGGAAGCAGGAATTCAAATCCAGCTCGTCCCGCGTTCACGGTTAACCGGTTTAGCTGGAACGGAAAATCACCAAGGTGTCGTCGCCGCGGTTGCAGCGTATGAGTATGCTGAGATGGAAGATATCTTCGAGCTTGCCCGTCAAAAGGATGAAACACCACTCTTGATCATGCTTGATGAACTCGAGGATCCCCATAATCTCGGATCGATCTTGCGGACGGCAGACGCTGTTGGAGCTCACGGGATCATCATTCCGAAGCGTCGCTCAGTCGGATTGACGCAAGTCGTCGCGAAGGCATCAACAGGCGCAATCGAACATATCCCGGTCGTTCGCGTGACGAACCTCGCTCGGACGATGGAGGATCTAAAGAAACAAGGCATCTGGTTCGTCGGAACGGATGCACGTGAAAGTGACGACTACCGGACACTCGATGGTACGATGCCGCTCGGAATCGTCATTGGAAGTGAAGGAAAAGGAATGAGCCGGCTCGTCCGTGAGAAATGTGACTTCCTCGTCCACCTCCCGATGGCAGGACATGTCACATCGCTCAACGCATCGGTTGCGGCTTCGCTATTATTATATGAAGTCTATCGGACTAGAAAGCCGTATGCGCGATGAAATATGATCGCCTCATCGTAGATGGCTACAATATCATTGGCGCATGGCCAGAATTTCGGACGTTGCGGGAGCAAGACTTTGAATTAGCAAGGGAACGGTTGATTCATGCGATGGCGGAGTACCAAGCCGTCACAGGGATCAGCGTTACGATCGTCTTTGATGCCTATCTGCAACCAGGACGTGAGTCTCGGATGCTAAAAAGCGGAATCGATATCGTCTACACACGAGAAAACGAGACGGCGGACGAATGGATCGAGAAAACAGCGGCTGACTGGCTGCAGGATATCCGGGTCAAGCTGACGGTAGCGACGAACGACTACACGGAGCAATGGGTCATCTTCACGCTTGGAGCACTCCGTATATCGGCGCAGGAACTCCGGCGTGAGTGGAAAGCAGCAGTTGCCGTCATCAAGCAACAGACGACGTCTGCGAAGACGACGGCTCAACCGCGTTCGAAGATTGATTTACCGGAAGACGTCATCGCGCGCCTCGAAGCGATTCGTCGCCGAAAGAATTCAGATACATGATATGAACCATTCGCATGAGCAATCCACCGTTCTCCTTCATTCGAAAGAACGGTGGATTTTTTTGTATAAAAGATACATTTTGGATACAACAAAAGAGGTCATGCCAATTTTCATTGTCGTGCCACAGGTAATTATTGTATAATTAAAAACAATTGAACTATTCGTCAATGATGCTTGGAGGGATACAGGATGAGTTTGGTTTCGTTCGACCAGTTTGAGTGCATGACCGATGAAGCGCTTGTAGAACAAGCGAAAGAGTTCGATAACAGCGATGCGCTCGAATTTTTGATCGAGCGGTATCGAAATTTCGTACGTGCCAAAGCCCGTTCTTACTTTTTGATCGGGGCAGACCGAGAAGACATCATCCAAGAAGGAATGATTGGTCTCTATAAGGCGGTACGGGATTACCGAACGGATAAGCTCGCCTCGTTTAAAGGATTTGCCGAATTATGCATCACGCGACAGATGATCACTGCGATCAAGACGGCGACACGTCAGAAACATATCCCGTTGAACTCGTACATCTCGCTCGATAAACCGATCTATGACGATGAATCGGAGCGGACGTTACTTGATATCATCACGTCGACAGCACCTTCTGATCCACAAATCTTGATCATCAACCGGGAAGAATACGCAGACATCGAATCGAAGATGGATGAGATTCTGAGCGACCTCGAACGGAAGGTCCTCGCGCTCTATCTCGACGGACGGACGTATCAGGAAATCTCTGACGACCTCGATCGTCATGTGAAATCGATCGACAATGCCTTGCAACGTGTCAAGCGCAAACTTGAGCGATATCTCGAAGCACGAAAGATGACGGTCTAACAGAGAGGTAGATTGACCGTAATCCCTTCCTATGCTACTGTATAACTAGCGCCTTACTAGCGAGACGCCGCTCATAGGCGTTTTTTTTACGCTCTTTTTCGGAAGGAAAGTACCTTAACAGAAGAGAAGAGTGGCAAAGAAGGAGGACTTTGAGATGGCGAAGAAAGTAGGCCTTGCTTGTGATAATTGCGGTGCCCGCGACTATACGACGATGAAAAAAGAGGACGTCACTGTCCGCTTGGAATTGAAGAAATTCTGCCGTCGTTGTAACGCGCATACGATTCATAAAGAAGCGAAATAAGGCTTCATCTGTCCCGATTTATTACATCCTGGAGGGAAAGTACGATGAAATTTTTGCGTGACGTATGGAATGAATTGAAAAAGACGAGCTGGCCAAAACGGAAAGAGCTGACGAAATACACATTGACGGTCATCGGTATGGTGATCTTCATGGGTGTCTTCATCTTCGGCGTCGATTCAGGGCTTAGCGCATTGATGAGCTGGTTGATTAAGTAAAAAGAAGAGGTGGCCTACCATGGAGAAACAATGGTTTGTCGTCCAAACGTATTCCGGATTTGAAAACAACGTCAAGGCGAACCTTGAACGTCGGATTGAATCCATGAACATGGACGAAAAAATCTTCCGTGTACTCGTTCCGATTGAAACGGTACAAGAAGAAGTAACGAACAAAAAGGGAGAAACGAAAATCAAGGAACGTGAAGTCAAGATCTTCCCGGGGTATGTCCTCGTTGAGATGGTCATGACGGATGATTCTTGGTATGTCGTCCGGAATACTCCGAACGTCACGGGCTTCCTCGGATCAGTCGGCGGCGGTTCAAAACCGACACCACTCCTTCCGGAAGAAGCAGAAAACATCCTTGGATCAATGGGTCTCGTCGATCTGAAGAGCCGTTATGACTTCTCACTCGGACAAATCGTCCGAATCAAAGAAGGAGCTTTCGAGAATCTCGAAGGTACGATCGAGGAGCTTGATACAGATGCTGAGAAAATGAAAGTCTCTGTTGATATGTTCGGTCGCGAAACGAAGGTCGAGCTTGATTTCGCACAGGTCGATAAAATCGATTAAGTTTCCTATTGCGAATGTTTTGTTTTAATGATACAATTTTTCGTGTTTGATGTTGTGCTTATTTCGATAAATAACTCGTCGAATAGAATGAGTGGGAGGACGCGCAACGTCCAATTAAACCACATTAAAGAATTAAGGAGGTGTGTCTCGTGGCGAAGAAGGTTATGAAACTCGTAAAACTTCAAATTCCTGCGGGCAAAGCAAACCCAGCTCCACCAGTTGGACCGGCACTCGGTCAAGCAGGTGTGAACATCATGGGCTTCTGTAAAGAGTTCAACGCTCGTACACAAGACCAAGCCGGCTTGATTATCCCTGTAGTCATCACGGTTTTTGAAGATCGTTCATTCACATTCATCACTAAAACTCCTCCAGCAGCAGTTCTCTTGAAGAAAGCAGCTGGAATTGAGAGTGGTTCAGGTGAACCGAACCGTAAGAAAGTAGCGACTGTCAAACGTGACAAAGTTCGTGAAATCGCTGAAACAAAAATGCCAGACCTTAACGCATCATCTGTTGAAACAGCAATGTTGATGGTTGAAGGTACTGCACGTTCTATGGGTATCGTAATCGAAGACTAATGTCTTTTTGATTACCATGAACAACGATGAGGGTCGCAGGCGGATAGTTTCTTGAAGCCTGCTACCCTTTCATTATGTGGGAGGATTTTCCGCACAACCACAAAGGAGGAACCTAAAATGGGTAAGAAGTACAAAGAAGCTGCTAAGCTTATCGATCGTACGGTTTCATACGAACTCGCAGAAGCTGTAGATTTGACTAAAAAATCTGCAACTGCGAAATTCGATGAGACTATCGAATTGGCTGTTCGTCTCGGAGTAGATCCGAAGAAAGCAGACCAACAAATCCGTGGAGCAGTCGTATTGCCACACGGTACTGGTAAAACACAAAAAGTTCTCGTCTTCGCGAAAGGTGAGAAATTAAAAGAAGCGGAAGCTGCTGGAGCAGATTACGCTGGTGATGCTGAGTACATCAACAAAATCCAACAAGGATGGTTCGACTTCGACGTTATCGTCGCGACACCAGACATGATGGGTGAAGTTGGTAAACTTGGTCGCGTTCTCGGACCAAAAGGCCTCATGCCAAACCCGAAAACAGGTACAGTTACATTTGACGTCACAAAAGCAATCAACGATATCAAAGCTGGTAAAGTTGAGTACCGTGTCGACAAATCAGGTAACATCCACGTTCCTGTCGGTAAAAAATCATTCGATAACGAGAAACTCGTTGAGAACATCAACACAGTTATCGAAACTCTCGTAAAAGTTAAGCCTGCTACTGCTAAAGGTGTATACCTTAAGAACATCGCGATCGCTTCTACAATGGGTCCTGGTGTAAAAGTATCTTCAGCTGACTTCGCGAAATAATTTCGTCTAAAACGAACTTGACAACGTTCTAAGAACGCTGTTACAGTATAAAACGTTGATATATTTCGACATACCGTAGACAGAAGGTGCTCACATGGGCATAAATCCTTCCGAGGTGTTCTTGCTCAGAGAGCCTGTTTGTTCAGGTATCCTTTTTGACGATTACGCCTCCTCTGCTCTGCAGACGGAGGCTTTTTATTTGAAATCGAGCAGCCCCTCGCACCGGTACATTTCATCTACCAGGAGGTGCAACAGAAATGGCAAACGAAAAAGTTATCGCTGTCAAAGCGGATCTCGTATCTGAGATCGCTGAGAAACTCCAAGCGAGCGCAGGAACAGTTGTCGTCGACTACCGTGGTCTCACAGTAGAAGAAGTCACTGAACTTCGTAAACAACTCCGCGAAGCGGGCGTTGAATTCAAAGTTTACAAAAACGGTCTCCTCCGCCGCGCGGCAGTTCAAAGCAACCTCGAAGGTCTTGATGAAGTCTTCACAGGTCCTAGTGCGATCGCCTTCAGCAATGAAGACGTTATCGCGCCAGCTAAGATCTTGAACGACTTCGCTAAAACGCACAAGGCTCTCGAACTTAAAGGTGGTATCATCGAAGGCAAAGTCACTTCAGTAGAAGATGTCAAAGCCCTTGCGGAACTTCCATCACGCGAAGGTCTCCTTTCGATGCTCCTCAGCGTGCTTCAAGCGCCAATCCGTGGACTCGCGGTGGCAACGAACGCAATCGCAGAGCAAAAAGAAGAACAATCTGCTTAATTTCTGCTTAGCGGGATAGGCAACCAACACAATTTTCACACCCCAACGTGGGCTAAATCAAAGGAGGAAAACCATAATGGCTTTCAACAAAGAGCAATTTATCGAAGACCTCAAGGGCATGACTGTTCTTGAACTTAACGAACTCGTAAAAACAATCGAAGAAGAATTCGGCGTATCAGCAGCAGCTCCAGTAGCAGTTGCAGGTGCTGGCGCAGGCGCAGCAGCTGAAGAGCAAACTGAATTCGACGTTATCCTTACTAACGCTGGATCTGGTAAAATCAACGTCATCAAAGCAGTTCGCGAATTGACTGGTCTCGGTCTTAAAGAAGCGAAAGCTCTCGTAGACGGAACTCCAGCACCAGTTAAAGAAGGCGTTTCGAAAGAAGACGCTGAAGCAATGAAAGCTAAGCTTGAAGAAGCTGGCGCTACTGTAGAAGTTAAGTAATTTTCTTCTTCCGTAGAAACAAGAGAAGCTCGCATTGCGAGCTTCTTTTGTTTTCATCTTTTACATGAGAGGGGAAGGAAGCATGGCGGATCATTATTATACGAATGACCCTTCATCGAAACGAGATCCGAAGACGTGGGAATATGTTCTGCGTGGTCAGACGCTCCGCTTTACATCGGATCATGGTGTCTTTTCGAAGAACGGAATCGATTTTGGTTCCCGTCTGTTGATCGAGGCATTCACGGAACCGGCTGTAGCGGGAGACATCTTGGATGTCGGTTGCGGATACGGACCGATGGGTATTGCGCTTTCGAAGTCGACTGGTCGTCCGGCACACTTGATCGATGTCAATGAACGGGCGCTCGAACTAGCGGCAGACAATGCGCGCGAACGGTGTTTCCGTGACGACCGGTGTGAGTGATGGGTATGATGGGGTAGGCGAATCGACATTCGCAGCGATCGTGACGAATCCACCGATTCGGGCGGGGAAAACGGTCGTTCATCGTATCCTCCGGGAAGCGTATGACCACCTCGTCGTTGGCGGCGAGCTTTGGGTTGTCATTCAAAAGAAACAAGGTGGACCATCTGCGAAGAAGTTGATGGAAGACGTATTCGGTATGTGTGAGACAGTTACCCGCGATAAAGGGTACTCGATATTTAAATCAATTCGGTCTTGACAAATCGAAGGATTTGTCGTTGACCGCATGTTGTGTCTATGATAGTATTATAAAATGCCATTGGAGTGATTTTTGGATAAGATGTTTGAAAGCAGCTGGCGTTCTCGACTACAGATGATTGAGTAGACAAGACGTCGCTTTTTTGCGCTTATCAATCAAAAAATGGCTTCAATGTTCGATATTACACCCGTCCTTCTCTATAAGAAGAAGTGGGTCTGAGAGGTGAATCAGTTGACTGGTCAACTTGTTCAGTACGGTCGTCACCGTCAGAGAAGAAGCTATGCACGTATCAGCGAAGTATTGGAACTTCCAAACTTAATCGAGATTCAAACGAATTCGTATGAGTGGTTCCTGCGGGAAGGTCTTCGTGAGATGTTTCATGACATTTCGCCGATTTCCGATTTCACAGGGAATCTCGTATTAGAATTCATCGACTACTCGCTCGGAGAGCCGAAGTATTCGATCGATGAATCGAAAGAGCGCGACGTGACCTATTCGGCACCACTACGCGTTAAAGTCCGTCTTCAAAATAAAGAGACGGGTGAATTGAAAGAACAAGAAGTCTTCATGGGTGACTTCCCGCTTATGACGGAGTCGGGAACATTCATCATCAATGGAGCGGAGCGCGTAATCGTTTCGCAGCTTGTTCGTTCGCCAAGTGTTTATTACAACAATAAGTTAGATAAGAACGGTAAGCGTGGATTCTCCGCGACAGTCATCCCAAACCGTGGTGCATGGCTCGAGCTCGAGACAGACGCGAAAGACATCGTTTATGTTCGCATTGATCGCACGCGTAAGATTCCAGTAACGGTTCTTTTACGTGCTCTTGGTTTCGGTACGGATCAGGAAATCATCGATCTTCTCGGTGATGATGAGTACCTCCGGAATTCACTTGAAAAAGATAATACGGAATCAACGGAAAAAGCCCTCATCGAGATTTATGAGCGTCTACGTCCGGGAGAGCCGCCGACAGTCGAAAACGCAAAAGCGTTACTCGTGTCGCGCTTCTTTGACCCGAAACGTTATGATTTGGCAAACGTTGGTCGTTATAAAATCAATAAAAAGCTTCATCTTAAGAACCGTCTCTTCGGTCAAAAACTTGCGGAAACGCTTGTTGATCCTGAGACAGGTGAAGTCATCGCGGAAGCAGGAACGGTCCTTGATCGTCGTATGCTCGATAAAGTCCTTCCATTCCTCGAAGGATCCGTTGGTTACATCGAAGCGACGCCTACAGGCGGCGTGACGCAAGGTGAGGCTTTCAACTTACAGTCAATCAAGGTGTTCGCACCGGACGATGCTGAAGGTGAACGCATCATCAATATCATCGGTAACGGTAACATCGATCGTGACATCAAGCACATCACGCCTGCTGACATGATTGCTTCTATCAACTACTTCTTCAACTTGTTGCATGAAGTCGGTACGACAGACGATATCGATCACCTCGGTAACCGTCGTCTCCGTTCAGTTGGTGAGCTGCTCCAGAACCAATTCCGGTTCGGTCTCTCACGGATGGAACGTGTCGTTAAGGAACGGATGTCGATTCAGGATCAGAATGCGATCACGCCACAGGCATTGATCAACATTCGTCCAGTCATCGCATCGATTAAAGAGTTCTTCGGTAGCTCGCAGTTGTCTCAGTTCATGGACCAAACGAACCCGCTTGCGGAATTGACGCACAAACGTCGTCTTTCAGCACTCGGACCTGGTGGTTTGACACGTGAGCGCGCTGGTTTCGAAGTTCGTGACGTACACTACTCGCACTATTCCCGTATGTGTCCGATCGAAACGCCAGAGGGACCAAACATTGGTTTGATCAACTCGTTGTCTTCGTACGCGAAGGTCAATGAGTACGGCTTCATCGAAGCGCCATATCGTCGTGTCGATCCGGAAACGGGCGTTGTCACGGATGAAATCCACTACATGACTGCTGACGAAGAGGATCTCTACGTCGTCGCTCAGGCAAACATGTTGTTGACGGAAGAGAAGACGTTCCAAGATTCACACGTTCTTTCACGTTTCCGTGGACAAAACTTGTCTGTCGAACCAGCACGTGTCGATTACATGGACGTTTCACCGAAGCAGGTTGTATCTGCCGCAACGGCTTGTATCCCGTTCCTTGAGAACGATGACTCGAACCGTGCCCTCATGGGAGCGAACATGCAACGTCAGGCCGTCCCACTTCTGAACCCGGAATCTCCGATTGTTGGTACAGGTATGGAGTACGTGTCTGCGAAAGACTCAGGAGCCGCTGTTGTTGCGAAGCACGCAGGGATCGCTGAGCGTGTCACGGCGCGTGAAATCCTTGTCCGTCGTACGACGGAAGTCGATGGCAACATCGTTGAAGGTGAGCTCGACCGTTACAAGATCCAAAAATTCATCCGTTCCAACCAAGGAACGTGTTATAACCAAAAACCAATCATCAAAGCAGGCGACCCAGTCGATAAAGGCGAGATCCTTGCAGATGGTCCATCGATGGACGGTGGGGAACTTGCGCTTGGTCGTAACGTACTCGTCGGTTTCATGACATGGGATGGTTACAACTATGAGGATGCTGTCATCATGAGTGAGCGTCTTGTCAAAGACGACGTCTACACATCGATCCACATTGAAGAATACGAATGTGAGTCGCGTGATACGAAACTCGGACCGGAAGAAATCACACGTGATATTCCGAACGTCGGTGATGATGCCTTGAAAAACCTCGACGATCGCGGAATCATCCGCGTCGGTGCGGAAGTCAAGGACGGCGATATCCTCGTCGGTAAAGTTACGCCGAAGGGTGTAACGGAATTGACAGCGGAAGAGCGTCTTCTTCATGCGATCTTCGGTGAAAAAGCACGTGAAGTCCGTGATACATCTCTCCGTGTACCACACGGTGGTGATGGAATCATCCTCGACGTCAAAATCTTCGACCGCGATAACGGGGACGAGCTCTCACCTGGTGTCAACCAGTTGATCCGTGCTTATATCGTTCAGAAGCGTAAGATTCACGAGGGTGACAAAATGGCGGGTCGTCACGGTAACAAAGGTGTTATCTCGCGTATCCTTCCAGAAGAAGACATGCCGTACATGCCAGACGGTACGCCAATTGACATCATGTTGAACCCACTTGGGGTTCCATCACGGATGAACATCGGGCAGTTGCTCGAGCTTCACCTCGGGATGGCAGCACGTCAACTCGGCATCAAAGTCGCATCACCAGTATTTGATGGTGCGCGTGAGGAAGATGTTTGGGCAACGATTGAAGAAGCAGGTATGGATCGCGACGCGAAGACTGTCCTTTATGATGGTCGTTCGGGTGAAGCGTTCGATAACCGCATCTCTGTCGGTGTCATGTATATGATTAAACTTGCTCACATGGTCGATGATAAACTTCACGCACGTTCGACAGGACCATACTCACTCGTTACACAACAACCGCTCGGTGGTAAAGCACAGTTCGGTGGTCAGCGTTTCGGTGAGATGGAAGTATGGGCACTTGAAGCATACGGCGCAGCCTACACGCTCCAAGAGATCCTTACAATCAAGTCGGATGACACGATCGGTCGTGTTAAAGCGTACGAAGCAATCGTCAAAGGTGAGAATGTACCACAACCGGGCGTACCGGAATCGTTCCGAGTCCTCATTAAAGAGCTTCAATCCCTCGGTATGGACGTCAAGATGATGTCTGCTGATGATGAAGAGATCGAAATGCGCGACGAAGACGAGGACAATATCCCGAACGCGACTCCAGCACTCGAAGAAGTTCAAGCGCCTGTCGCACCAGTTGTTACTGAAGAGGAATAAGCGAAAGGGAGGTCCACCCCTTGGTAGATGTTAATAGATTTGAATATATGCAAATCGGCCTCGCTTCCCCCGAAAAGATCCGTTCATGGTCTTTCGGGGAAGTGAAAAAGCCGGAGACGATCAACTATCGTACACTCAAACCGGAGAAAGACGGTTTGTTCTGTGAACGTATCTTTGGTCCAACGAAAGACTGGGAATGTTACTGTGGTAAATACAAACGGATCCGCTATAAAGGAATCATTTGTGACCGCTGTGGCGTTGAAGTCACGAAGTCGAAAGTCCGTCGTGAGCGCATGGGTCACATCGAGCTCGCAGCACCGGTTTCGCACATCTGGTACTTCAAAGGAATTCCTAGCCGTATGGGACTCGTCCTCGACATGTCACCGCGTGCGTTAGAAGAGATCATCTACTTCGCGTCGTACGTCGTCACAGATCCAGGCGAATCGACACTTGAGAAGAAACAACTCCTTTCAGAGAAAGAATACCGTGCCTATCGTGAGAAGTTCGGTCGTTCGTTCACTGCTGAAATGGGTGCGGAAGCAGTTCGTAAATTGCTCCGTGACGTAGAACTCGATAAAGAAGTCGCTGCATTACGTGAAGAGCTTCGTATGATTCAAGGACAACGTCGTACTCGTGCGATCAAACGCCTTGAAGTTCTCGATGCGTTCCGTAACTCAGGCAACAATCCAGAATGGATGGTGCTTGAAGTACTTCCAGTCATCCCACCGGAACTTCGTCCGATGGTTCAACTCGATGGCGGACGTTTCGCAACGTCTGACTTGAACGACTTGTACCGCCGCGTCATCAACCGTAACAACCGTCTCAAGCGTCTTCTTGACCTTGGCGCTCCGAACATCATCGTTCAGAATGAAAAACGGATGCTTCAAGAAGCAGTCGATGCTTTGATCGATAACGGTCGTCGCGGTCGTCCAGTCACTGGACCAGGTAACCGTCCACTTAAATCACTTTCACATATGTTGAAAGGGAAACAAGGACGTTTCCGTCAAAACTTGCTCGGTAAACGTGTCGACTACTCTGGTCGTTCGGTTATCGTCGTTGGTCCAAACCTGAAGATGTATCAATGTGGTCTTCCAAAAGAAATGGCCCTTGAGCTCTTCAAACCGTTCGTCATGAAAGAACTCGTCTCTCGTGGCATCGCACCGAACATCAAGAGTGCGAAACGGAAAATCGAGCGCGTTCAACCTGAAATCTGGGATGTCCTCGAAGAAGTCATCCGTGAGCATCCGGTTCTCTTGAACCGTGCACCGACACTTCACCGTCTCGGTATCCAGGCGTTCGAACCAACGCTCGTCGAAGGACGCGCGATTCGCCTTCACCCACTCGTATGTACGGCTTACAACGCCGATTTCGATGGTGACCAAATGGCGGTTCACGTACCACTTTCGGCAGAAGCACAAGCAGAAGCGCGTCTTCTCATGCTCGCTGCACAAAACATCTTGAACCCGAAAGACGGTAAACCTGTTGTTACACCATCGCAGGATATGGTCCTCGGTAACTACTACCTCACGCTCGAGCGCGAAAACGCGATCGGCGAAGGTAAAATCTTCTCGACAGTGAACGAAGCGCTCATCGCTTACCAAAACGGTTATGCGCACTTCCATACACGTGTTGCGATTCCAGCCGGCGTTCTCAAGAACCCGACATTCACGGAAGAGCAAAACGAGAAATTATTGATTACAACAGTCGGTAAGTTGATCTTCAACGAGATCCTCCCAACGACGTTCCCTTACTTGAACGAACCAACGATGACGAACCTTCAAGAAGCGACGCCAGACAAGTACTTCCTTGAAAAAGGAACAGATGTCGCGGCAGAACTGAAGAACCGTCCGATCATCGACCCGTTCAAAAAAGGATTCCTTGGAAATGTCATCGCGGAAGTCTTCAAACGGTTTGAGACGACAGAAACAAGCCGCATGCTCGACCGCATGAAAAACCTCGGATTCAAACACTCGACTCGTGCCGGTATCACGGTAGGGATCGCGGACATCATCGTTCTTCCGGACAAACAAGAGATTCTTGTTGAAGCGCAGGACAATGTCGACCGCGTCATGAAATCGTACCGTCGTGGTCTCATCACAGAAGACGAGCGCTATGAGCGTGTCGTTAAATCGTGGAATGATGCGAAGGATGAAATTCAGTCTCGTCTGATGAAATCCCTCAACCGTCTTAACCCGATCTTCATGATGAGTGACTCCGGTGCCCGTGGTAACGCGTCGAACTTCACGCAGCTCGCTGGTATGCGTGGACTCATGGCCGCTCCAAGTGGATGGATCATCGAGCTCCCGATCAAATCATCGTTCCGTGAGGGTCTAACGGTACAGGAATACTTCATCTCGACACACGGTGCACGTAAAGGTCTTGCCGATACAGCCTTGAAAACGGCTGACTCAGGTTACCTGACTCGTCGTCTCGTTGACGTTGCTCAAGACGTCATCATCCGTGAAGATGATTGTGGAACGGATCGTGGTATCCGCGTCACAGCACTCCGTGAAGGAACGGAAGAGATCGAAAGCCTCTACGACCGCCTCGTCGGACGTACTGCATTCGAAAACGTCGTTCACCCAGAAACAGGAGAAGTCCTCGTTTCAACGAACGAACTCATCGATGAAGACATCGCTCGTGTCATCACTGATGCTGGTGTCGATAACGTTGAGATCCGTACTGCCTTCACATGTAACACAAGCCATGGTGTCTGTAAGAAATGTTACGGACGTAACTTGGCAACAGGCAACGACGTCGAAGTCGGCGAAGCTGTCGGTATCATTGCGGCACAATCAATCGGTGAGCCAGGAACGCAGCTTACAATGCGTACCTTCCACACAGGTGGGGTTGCCGGGGATGATATCACACAAGGTCTTCCGCGTATCCAAGAGTTGTTCGAAGCGCGTAACCCGAAAGGTCAAGCGGTCATTTCGGAAATCGATGGTCAAGTCATCGACTTCACGGAATCGCGTGACAAACGTGAATTGACGGTCCAAGGACTCAGCGAAACACGCACATACACGATCCCATTCGGTTCGCGTCTACGTGTTCAGCTCGGGGACGAGGTCAAAGCCGGTCAAGTCTTCACGGAAGGTTCGATCGATCCGAAAGAACTCTTGAACGTTAAAGGTGTATCCGGCGTTCAGAACTACTTGCTCCAAGAAGTTCAAAAAGTATACCGGATGCAAGGGGTTGAGATCGGTGACAAACACGTCGAGGTCATGGTTCGCCAAATGATCCGTCGCGTACGTGTCATCGAGTCTGGTGAGACTTCACTCTTACCAGGTTCGCTCGTCGATATCAGCACGTTCAAGGAAGCTTGTAAAGAAGCGCTCCGTAACGGGAAAGCTCTCGCTTCGGCGAAACCAGTTCTTCTCGGTATCACGAAAGCGTCACTTGAAACAGATTCATTCCTATCGGCTGCGTCGTTCCAAGAAACGACTCGTGTCCTTACGGATGCAGCGATTAAAGGGAAGAGCGACTACCTTCGCGGCTTGAAAGAGAACGTCATCATCGGTAAGTTGGTTCCAGCTGGTACTGGGATGGCACGTTACCGTCAGATCGATCTCGAAGTAGCTGGCGAAGCACCTGTAGAAGCCGATTCTCCGGTAGAATAAAACGCCTTGACACGCCGGTATGGCGGTGCTACTATGATATAGTGTTGCCAACCGGCTGTGTTATTTTGGAGGATATCTTCATGTCTTACAAAAAAGTAGTCGGCGCAGATTTGAAGTTTGTCGGTCAAAAGCAAACGCTCAAAGCGTTGCGATCTGGCAAGGCGTCGGAAGTGATCATTGCGGATGACGCAGATGAACACGTAAAACAAGCTAACGTTCCAGTCGTGAATGTTCCTTCTAAGCAAGAGCTTGGAAAAGCTTGTGGAATCGATGTCGCAGCAACCGCTGTTGCAATTAAGAAAGTTTGATAATGCGTTTTGTGTGGCGATGGAATGCCTGAGCCACGCAAAACGTTTCATTATGACTTTCGATGAACCACCCGGCTCGGTGGTTTTGAAATTTGTCATGAATTCAGGAAGGGAGGATCTCAAAGATGCCTACTATCAACCAATTAGTCCGTAAAGGACGTCAATCAAAAGTTGTGAAATCAGATTCGCCAGCGCTGAACAAAGGGTACAACAGCTTCATTAAAGCTCGTACTGACATCAGCTCACCACAAAAACGTGGTGTTTGTACTCGTGTAGGTACAATGACTCCGAAGAAACCGAACTCGGCTCTTCGTAAATACGCACGTGTACGTTTGACGAACACAATGGAAGTAACAGCTTACATCCCAGGTATCGGCCACAACCTTCAAGAGCACAGTGTTGTTCTTATCCGCGGCGGCCGCGTAAAAGACTTACCAGGGGTACGTTACCACATCGTTCGTGGTGCGCTTGATACAGCTGGTGTTGACGGCCGTATGCAAGGTCGTTCGAAATACGGTACGAAACGTCCTAAAGTTAAAAAATAATCTAGATATCTTAAGATATCACCTCACTATATGAAAGGAGGGACTCGGAATGCCACGTAAAGGTCAAGCAGAACGTCGTGATGTAATGGCTGATCCGATCTACAACTCTAAACTCGTTACCCGCCTTATCAACCGTCTTATGTTAGATGGTAAAAAAGGTACTGCTCAACAAATCTTATACAAAGCTTTCGAAACTATCGCTGAACGTTCAGGTCGCGATGCAATGGAAGTCTTTGAAGAAGCGATGAACAACATCATGCCAGTTCTTGAAGTTAAAGCACGCCGTGTAGGTGGAGCTAACTATCAAGTTCCTGTCGAAGTTCGCCCAGAGCGTCGTACGACACTCGCACTTCGTTACCTCGTGAACTACTCACGTCTCCGTAACGAAAAAACTATGGATGCGCGCCTTGCTAACGAAATCATGGACGCTGCAAACAACACTGGTGCTTCTGTTAAGAAGCGCGAAGATATGCACAAAATGGCGGAAGCGAACAAAGCGTTTGCTCACTACCGCTGGTAATTCCGAAAATCACCACCTCATGCATGCCATTTTTAATGGAATTATGAGGTGGCTTTCGGGTATAGTCATGACGTGTGGCAACACACGACCACTAAACTAAAATGCGAAAGGAGAATGTTTAAAGATGGCAAGAGAATTCTCCCTTAAGAACACTCGTAACATCGGGATCATGGCTCACATCGATGCTGGTAAAACAACAACGACTGAGCGTATTCTGTATTACACGGGTCGTATCCACAAGATTGGTGAAACGCACGAAGGTGCTTCACAAATGGACTGGATGGAGCAAGAGCAAGAGCGTGGGATCACGATTACATCGGCAGCAACAACTGCTCAATGGAAAGGTAACCGCGTAAACATCATCGATACACCTGGACACGTAGACTTCACAGTTGAGGTTGAACGTTCACTTCGCGTACTTGATGGTGCGGTAGCAGTACTTGACGCTCAGTCTGGTGTTGAGCCACAAACTGAGACAGTATGGCGCCAAGCTACAACTTACGGCGTACCACGTATCGTTTTCGTTAACAAAATGGATAAAATCGGTGCAGACTTCTTGTACTCGGTCGGAACGCTTCGCGAACGCCTTCAAGCGAACGCACACGCGATCCAACTTCCAATCGGTGCGGAAGATGAATTCAAAGGAATCATCGACCTCGTCGAACAGAAAACATATATGTACGGTAACGATCTCGGAACTGACATCGAAGTGACTGACGGTTTCCCAGCTGATCTCGCTGATCAAGCTGAAGAACTCCGTGGATCATTGATCGAAGCAGTTGCGGATTATGAAGAAGAATTGATGATGAAATACCTCGAGGGTGAAGAAATCACAATCGACGAGTTGAAAGCGGCTATCCGTAAAGCAACTCTGACAGTTGACTTCTATCCTGTACTCGTAGGTTCGGCATTCAAGAACAAAGGTGTTCAGCTTATGCTTGACGCAGTTCTCGATTACCTCCCATCACCAATCGACGTAAAAGCGATCTCAGGTATCGACATGGATACGGATGAAGAAATCGTGCGTGAGTCTTCGGACGAAGCACCATTCTCTGCACTCGCGTTCAAAGTCATGACTGACCCTTACGTCGGTAAACTTACATTCTTCCGTGTGTACTCTGGTACAGCTTCGGCAGGATCGTACGTTAAAAACTCAACAAAAGGCAAACGTGAGCGTCTTGGACGTATCCTTCAAATGCACGCAAACAGCCGTGAAGAGATCCCGATGGTATACGCGGGTGACATCGCTGCAGCTGTAGGTTTGAAAGATACGACTACTGGAGATACGCTTTGTGCAGAGAAAGACAACGTCGTTCTCGAGTCAATGACATTCCCAGAACCAGTTATCTCGGTCGCTATCGAACCAAAAACGAAAGCTGACCAAGATAAAATGGGTCAAGCCCTCGCTAAGCTTGCTGAAGAGGATCCAACGTTCCGCACTGAAACAAACCCAGAGACTGGTCAAACGATCATCTCAGGTATGGGTGAGCTTCACCTCGACATCATCGTTGACCGTATGCGTCGCGAGTTCAAAGTCGAAGCAAACGTTGGTGCTCCACAAGTAGCTTACCGTGAAACGATCCGCCAAGCGGCGAAGATCGATTCGAAGTTCGCTCGTCAATCTGGTGGTCGTGGTCAGTATGGTCACGTCGTCGTAGAATTCGAGCCGAACGAAGAAGGCGCTGGCTTCGAGTTCAACAACAAAATCGTCGGTGGTGTTGTTCCACGTGAATACATCCCAGCGGTTGAGCACGGAATCGAAGAAGCACTTCAAAACGGTATCCTTGCTGGTTACCCAGTCGTTGACGTAAAAGCTTCACTCGTCTTCGGATCGTACCACGATGTCGACTCAAACGAGATGGCATTTAAAGTTGCGGCTTCAATGGCAGTCAAACAACTTAAAGATAAGAGCGGCGCTGTTATCCTTGAGCCAATGATGAAAGTTGAAATCGTTATCCCAGACGAATACATGGGAGACATCATGGGTGATGTTACATCACGCCGTGGTCGCGTAGAAGGTATGGAAGCACGCGGTAACGCTCAAGTTGTCCGTTCAATGATTCCACTTTCTGAAATGTTTGGATACGCTACTGGTCTTCGTTCACGCACACAAGGTCGCGGAACGTACTCGATGCACTTCGATCACTACGAAGAAGTACCGAAATCAGTTGCGGAAGAAATCATCAAAAAAGCGAACGGCTAATCCTTCACAGGTTGTCACGCTTTTATGATTAGTGTAAGCTAAGGAAGGTGTACGTTATCTTACGACTCACCTTCCTAGTTATAAAAAATTATTAGACACATAGAGGAGGAATTCAGAATGGGTAAGGAAAAATTCGACCGTTCTAAACCGCACGTTAACGTTGGTACAATCGGCCACGTCGACCACGGTAAAACAACTTTAACAGCAGCTATCTCAGCTGTACTTGCAAAAGCACAAGGTAAAGCTGCAACTAAGTTTGACCAAATCGATGGTGCTCCAGAAGAGCGCGAGCGCGGTATCACAATCGCAACAGCTCACATCGAGTACGAAACAGAAAAACGCCACTATGCACACGTTGACTGCCCAGGTCACGCTGACTATGTTAAAAACATGATCACTGGTGCTGCACAAATGGACGGCGCGATCCTCGTTGTTTCTGCAACAGATGGTCCAATGCCACAAACACGTGAGCACATCTTGCTTTCACGTCAAGTAGGTGTTCCTTTCATCGTAGTATTCATGAACAAAGTTGACATGGTTGACGACGAAGAGCTTCTTGAGCTCGTCGAAATGGAAATCCGTGAGCTTCTTTCTGAGTACGACTTCCCAGGTGATGACCTCCCAGTTATCCAAGGTTCTGCTCTTGGCGCGCTTAACGGCGAAGCTAAATGGGAAGAAAAAATCATGGAACTCATGGCAGCTGTCGATGAGTACATCCCAGAACCAACTCGTGACACTGAAAAAGACTTCATGATGCCAGTTGAGGATGTCTTCTCAATCACTGGTCGTGGTACAGTTGCTACTGGCCGCGTTGAGCGTGGAGTTCTTAAAGTCAACGACGAGATCGAAATCGTTGGTCTTCACGAAGAAACTAAAAAATCAGTATGTACTGGTGTAGAGATGTTCCGTAAGCTTCTTGACTATGCTGAAGCTGGCGACAACATCGGTGCTCTTCTCCGTGGTGTATCACGTGACGACATCGAGCGTGGACAAGTTCTCGCGAAACCAAACACAATCACACCACACAAAAAGTTCAAAGCGCAAGTTTACGTTCTTTCTAAAGAAGAGGGTGGCCGTCACACGCCATTCTTCGCGAACTACCGCCCGCAGTTCTACTTCCGTACAACTGACGTAACTGGTATGGTTCAACTTCCAGAAGGTACTGAAATGGTTATGCCTGGGGACAACATCGAAATGACTGTTGAACTCATCGCACCAATCGCTCTTGAAAAAGAAACTCGTTTCTCAATCCGTGAAGGTGGCCGTACAGTAGGCGCTGGATCAGTTACAGAAATCGTTGAGTAATTTTTAAGACAAAGGTCTTCCGTCTCCCGTGGCGGAAGACCTTTTTTCATTTCTTTGAAAACAGTCTTGCAACATGGTCTGACATCTTATATACTGAGGAAAGTGTTTGTGCGAGTGGTGAGAGACTTGAATACATATTCTATTTTATTAGTGCTTGCATTCTTGCTGGTGATTCAGTATGATAGAATATGTTGGTCACAAACACAACGCGATGAAGCGGGAGGTTATGACACACCAGGCGGCATTGCCATGGCTAGTGTGGAAATTTCCGCGGAGAATGTCTATTTACAAAATAGGCGAAAAGGAGGGAAATAACATGGCAAATGAAAAAATTCGGATCCGTTTGAAAGCATACGATCACCGCGTGCTTGATCAATCGGCTGAGAAGATTGTCGACACAGCAAAACGTTCAGGTGCTACTGTATCTGGTCCGATCCCACTCCCAACGGAGAAAGCGGTCTACACAGTACTTCGTGCCGTTCACAAGTACAAAGATGCTCGTGAGCAGTTCGAAATGCGTACACACAAACGTTTGATCGACATCGTTAACCCAACACCGAAAACTGTTGATGCGCTTATGCGTCTCGAACTTCCATCGGGCGTTGACATCGAAATCAAACTTTAATTTTTCTTCTATAGATAGTTGATACTAGCCAGAAGATCAAAATCATTCAATATTAGGAGGTGTATCTCATGGCTAAAGGAATCTTAGGAACTAAACTCGGTATGACACAAATCTTCAACGAGTCAGGCGAAGTTGTCCCTGTTACTGTCGTTTCAGTCGAAGGTAACGTTGTTCTTCAATTGAAAACAACGGAAGTTGACGGTTACGAAGCAGTTCAACTCGGCTTTGGTGATATCAAAGAAGGTCGTCAAAACAAACCGCAAAAAGGTCACGCTGCGAAAGCAAACGCGACACCTAAGCGCTTCATTAAAGAAATCCGTACATCAGTAGCAGATTTCGAAATCGGTCAAGAGATTAAAGCAGATACTTTCGCTGCAGGCGAAATGGTTGATGTAACAGGTACGTCGAAAGGTAAAGGTTTCGCTGGTGCAATCAAGCGTCACAACCAATCACGTGGTCCAATGGCTCACGGTTCGCGTTACCACCGTCGCCCAGGTTCAATGGGTCCTGTTGCTCCTAACCGTGTATTCAAAGGGAAATTGCTCCCTGGACGCATGGGTGGAGAGCAAATCACTGTTCAAAACCTTGAAATCGTAAAAGTTGATGCAGAACGCGGCTTACTCCTCGTCAAGGGTGCTATCCCAGGCGCACGTAAGAGCCAAGTTGTCATCAAAACTGCGGTTAAAGGCAACTAATCCGTTTGCAAGGAAAGGAGGAATAACGAATGCCTAAAGTAGCTTTGCTTAACCAAACAGGTACACAAGTTGGAGACATCGAGCTCGCAGATGCCGTTTTCGGAATCGAGCCAAATGAAGCAGTCGTATACGATGCAATCGTCATGCAACAAGCTTCACGTCGCCAAGGTACACATGATACAAAAGGTCGCTCGGAAGTTCGCGGTGGCGGCCGTAAACCATGGAAACAAAAAGGTACTGGTCGTGCACGCCAAGGTTCGATCCGTTCGCCACAATGGGTTGGCGGTGGAACAGTCTTCGGTCCAACACCACGTTCGTACGCTTACAAACTTCCTAAAAAGGTTCGTCGTCTCGCACTTCGTTCAGCACTTTCTTCGAAAGTCGCTAACAACGAGTTCATCGTTCTTGAAGGATTGACAATCGATGCTCCTAAAACTAAGGACATGATCGCAGTATTCGCTGCTCTTTCAATCGAACGTAAAGTTCTCGTCGTTACTGCTGATTACAACGAGTCAGTCGTTCTTTCAACACGCAACATCCCAGGTGTCACAGTCGTTGACGCTGCGGGTGTAAACGTCCTTGATCTTGTCGCTCATGACAAAGTCATCATTACGAAGGACGCTGTTGCGAGAGTAGAGGAGGTGCTTGCATAATGGCACACACACACGACATTATCAAACGTCCTGTCATTACTGAACGTTCAGTAAACCAAATGGCTGAGAAAAAGTACACATTCGAAGTAGACGTGAAGGCATCTAAGACTCAAATCAAAGATGCAGTCGAAGCGATCTTCGGAGTGAAAGTTGACAAAGTCAACACATTGATCTCAAAACCAAAAGCAAAACGCGTAGGTCGTCACGCTGGTTACACAGCACGCCGCAAAAAAGCGGTCGTCACGCTTACTGCAGATAGCAAAGAACTCGATTACCTCGGTTAATCGGAACTCTGTAGAAAAGGAGGGAACTCTCGATGGGAATTAAAAAGTTTAAACCGACCACTAACGGTCGTCGTAATATGACTGCACTTGACTTTGCTGAGATTACGGCTTCACGTCCTGAAAAATCGTTAACTGAAAAGCTTTCGAAAAAGGGCGGACGTAACAACCAAGGTCGCTTGACAGTACGTCACCAAGGTGGCGGACACAAACGTAAATATCGTATCATCGACTTCAAACGGAACAAGGATGGCATCGCTGGTCGTGTCGCTACAATTGAGTACGATCCAAACCGCTCTGCTAACATCGCATTGATCCACTACATCGATGGTGAAAAACGCTACATCCTCGCACCGAAAGGCTTGAAAGTAGACATGCAAGTCATGGCTGGACCAGAAGCTGACATTAAAGTCGGTAATGCTCTTCCACTTTCAAACATCCCAGTCGGTACGTTGATCCACAACATCGAACTTAAGCCAGGTAAAGGTGGTCAGCTCGTTCGCGCAGCTGGTACTTCTGCTCAGCTTCTCGGTAAAGATGGTAAATACGCGATCGTTCGTCTTCAATCAGGCGAAACTCGTATGATCCTTGCTACTTGCCGTGCAACAGTCGGCGCTGTCGGTAATGAAGAGCACGAGCTCGTCAATATCGGTAAAGCTGGTCGTTCACGCTGGCTCGGAAAACGTCCTACAGTTCGTGGTTCTGTCATGAACCCAGTCGATCACCCACACGGTGGTGGTGAAGGACGTGCTCCAATCGGTCGTTCGGGCCCACTTACTCCTTGGGGTAAACCGGCACTCGGATACAAAACTCGTAAGAAAAACAAAGCGAGCGATAAATATATCGTCCGTCGTTCTAAAAAATAATTACATGATTTCTGGACGGTTCGTAGGAACCGTTCCTGAATCATGCCAAAGGGAGGTACAACTATGGGTCGCAGCTTGAAAAAAGGTCCATTCGCAGATCACCATCTGCTCGCTAAGGTTGATAAAGCCAACGAAGCTGGTGACAAACATGTCATCAAAACTTGGTCACGCCGCTCGACAATCTTCCCAGAGTTCATCGGTCACACGATCGCTGTCTACGATGGTCGTAAACACGTACCGGTTTACGTGACAGAAGATATGGTCGGTCACAAACTTGGTGAATTCGCTCCAACACGTTCTTACAAAGGACATGCTGGAAACGATAAGAAAACGAAACGTTAATCTGAGGGGAGGTACTCATTATGCAATCAAAAGCATCGGCTAATATGGTTCGCATTGCTCCTCGTAAGGCACGTCTCGTAGTAGACTTAATCCGCGGGAAGCAAATCGGCGAAGCACTTTCGATTCTTGCTTACACGAACAAGGCAGCAACGCCAATCGTTGAGAAAGTATTGAAATCGGCAATCGCGAACGCTGAGCACAACTTCGACATGAACATCGAAAACCTCGTAGTCACTGAGGCTTACGT
This sequence comes from Exiguobacterium acetylicum DSM 20416, assembly GCF_000702605.1. Taxonomy (NCBI): domain Bacteria; kingdom Bacillati; phylum Bacillota; class Bacilli; order Caryophanales; genus Exiguobacterium; species Exiguobacterium acetylicum. The sequence goes on from NZ_JNIR01000001.1 coordinate 2,847,486, forward strand.
AAACGAAGGTCCAACGCTCAAACGTTTCCGCCCACGTGCAATGGGTCGCGCAAGCCGCATCAACAAACGTACGAGCCACGTTCACATCGTGGTATCTGAAAAATAAGGAGGGATTACCGTGGGTCAGAAGATTAACCCAACTGGTCTTCGCGTAGGTATCATCAAAGACTGGGAATCACGTTGGTTCGCAGATAAAGACTATGCTGATCTCCTTCATGAAGACTACGTAGTTCGTGAATATATCGAAAAACGTCTTAAAGACGCTAGTGTCTCTAAAGTAGAAATCGAGCGCGCAGCTAACCGCTTGAACATCTCACTTCACACTGCTAAGCCTGGTATGGTTATCGGTAAAGGCGGTTCTGAAATCGAAACACTTCGTAAAGACATCACTAACCTTGCAAAAGGCAAACGCGTTCACGTTAACGTCGTTGAAGTGAAAAACCCGGATGCAGTTGCTAAGCTCGTCGCTGAGAACATCGCTCGCCAACTTGAAGGTCGCGTATCGTTCCGTCGTGCTATGAAGCAATCAATCCAACGCTCAATGCGTTCTGGTATCAAAGGAATCAAGACTGAAGTTTCTGGTCGTCTTGGTGGCGCTGATATCGCTCGTTCTGAGAAGTATTCGGAAGGAACAGTTCCACTTCATACACTCCGTGCAGACATCGATTACGGTACTGCAGAAGCTGATACAACTTACGGCAAAATTGGCGTAAAAGTATGGCTCCACCACGGTGAAGTGCTTCCTACGAAAAAAGCAGCAGCAAACGAAGAATAATCCACATCCGTCTAGGGAAGGAGGCAACACAACATGTTGTTACCAAAACGTGTAAAATATCGTCGTGTTCACCGCGGCAACATGCGTGGTAAAGCGAAACGTGGTACTACAGTACACTTCGGCGAGTTCGGTATCCAAGCTCAAGAAGCTAGCTGGATCACTAGCCGTCAAATCGAATCAGCGCGTATCGCGATGACTCGTTATATGAAACGTGGTGGTAAAGTGTGGATCAAGATCTTCCCACACAAGCCATACACTAAAAAACCTCTTGAAGTCCGAATGGGTTCAGGTAAAGGTGCTCCGGAGGGCTGGGTAGCAGTCGTCAAACCGGGTAAAGTAATGTTCGAAATCGCAGGAGTATCGGAAGAGATCGCACGCGAAGCTCTCCGTCTTGCATCACACAAACTTCCAGTAAAATGTAAGTTCGTAAAACGTGAAGAAAATGGTGGTGATACGAATGAAAGCAACTGATCTCCGTCAGCAAACAACTGAAGAGCTTAACGGTAAAGTCGGTTCGTGGAAAGAAGAGTTGTTCAACCTTCGTTTCCAACTCGCGACTGGTCAGCTTGAGAACCCTGCTCGTATCCGTGAAGTGCGCAAGTCGATTGCACGCGCGAAAACCGTTCTTCGTGAACGCGAACTCGGCATCAACAACGCATAATTCACTCGGATTCTGAGAGGAGGAACACTCAATGGAACGCACTAACAACCGCAAAGTGTTAACTGGACGCGTCGTTTCTGACAAAATGGACAAAACGATCGTAGTTACAGTTGAAACAAAAGTAAAGCACAAGCTTTACGGCAAACGCGTAAACTACTCTAAAAAGTACAAAGCGCATGATGAAAACAACACAGCTAAAATCGGTGATGTTGTACGCATTCAAGAAACACGTCCATTATCTAAGGACAAACGTTTCCGTCTCGTAGAAGTCATTGAAGAAGCAGTAATCATCTAAACTCTAATTAGTTCGGGTGAATAAACATCCGGAGGGAGGTACAATCGTATGATTCAACAAGAATCTCGCTTAAAAGTAGCAGACAACTCAGGAGCTCGTGAAGTCTTGACGATCAAAGTCCTCGGTGGTTCTGGTCGTAAAACTGCTAACATTGGTGACGTTATTGTTTGTACAGTAAAACAAGCAACACCAGGTGGCGTTGTCAAAAAAGGTGAAGTTGTACGCGCAGTAGTCGTTCGTACTAAACGCGGCGTTCGTCGTAAAGACGGTTCGTACATCCGTTTTGACGAAAACGCAGCAGTCATCATCAAAGATGACAAAAGCCCACGTGGCACACGTATCTTCGGACCAGTCGCACGCGAACTTCGTGAAAAAGACTTCATGAAGATCGTCTCGTTGGCACCGGAAGTACTTTAATTCCAAAGAATTCCTACAAGGAGGTGCTCTAACGATGCATGTCAAAAAAGGTGATAAAGTTCAGGTTATGACTGGTAAAGACAAAGGCAAACAAGGCGTTGTCCTTACAGCTATGCCTAAAAAAGATCGCGTAATCGTCGAAGGCGTTAACATGATCAAAAAACACTCAAAACCTTCTCAACTCAACCCGCAAGGCGGAATTGTCGAGAAAGAAGCACCGATTCACGTATCGAACGTTATGCTCATCGACCCTAAGACAGGTAACCCAACACGCGTTGGTTTCACTGTGGTTGACGGCAAGAAAGTACGTATCGCTAAAAAATCGGGCGAAGCTTTAGATAAATAAGAAGATTTAAAGAAAGGAGGTCCACTTTCTGATGAACCGTTTAAAAGCTAAATACCAAGACGAAATCGTCAAAGTAATGATGGAGAAATTCAATTACAGTTCTGTAATGCAAGCGCCGAAAGTCGATAAAATCGTAATCAACATGGGTGTTGGTGACGCTGTTACGAACTCTAAGGCACTTGACATGGCAGTTGAAGAGCTTCAGCTCCTCACTGGTCAGAAGCCACTCATCACGAAAGCTAAGAAATCAATCGCTGGTTTCAAACTTCGTGAAGGTATGCCAATCGGTGCGAAGGTTACACTTCGTGGCGAGCGCATGTACGAATTCCTCGACAAGTTGATCAACGTGTCACTTCCACGTGTACGTGACTTCCGTGGCGTATCGAAAAAATCTTTCGATGGCCGTGGTAACTACACGCTAGGCGTGAAGGAACAATTGATCTTCCCAGAGATCGACTACGATCGCGTATCGAAAGTCCGTGGTATGGACATCGTTATCGTAACTACTGCTAACACGGATGAAGAGTCACGTGAGCTTCTCACAGCACTCGGCATGCCATTCCAAAAATAAGGGAGGTCGACAACATGGCTAAGAAATCAATGATCGCACGTGAAGTAAAACGTCAAGCACTCGTTGAGCGCTACGCTGAAAAACGCGCAGAATTGAAAGCACAAGGCGACTACATCGGCTTGAGCAAACTCCCACGTAACTCTTCAGCGGTTCGTTTACACAACCGTTGTAGTATCACTGGCCGTCCACACGGTTACATTGGTAAATTCGGTATCAGCCGTATTAAGTTCCGTGATCTTGCTCATAAAGGTCAAATCCCTGGTGTTAAAAAAGCAAGCTGGTAATTCATTAAAGTTGTGAAAGGAGGTACATCGCATGGTTATGACAGATCCGATTGCAGATATGCTTACACGCATTCGTAATGCAAACATGGTTCGCCATGAGAAGTTGGAAATGCCAGCTTCTACAATCAAACGTGAAGTCGCTGAAATCCTCAAACGTGAAGGTTTCATCCGCGATGTTGAATATCTCGAGGACAGCAAACAAGGTACGCTCCGCGTATTCCTTAAATACGGCGCAAGCAACGAGCGCGTCATCACTGGACTCAAACGTATCTCGAAACCAGGTCTTCGCGTTTACGCGAAAGCTGATGAAATCCCGAAAGTACTCGGTGGTCTCGGAATCGCTATCGTTTCAACATCTAAAGGTGTAATGACTGACAAAGAAGCTCGCCAACAAAAAGTCGGCGGCGAAGTGATCGCATACATCTGGTAATACACGCATAAAAAGAACGGAGGTGTCTTAAATGTCACGTATTGGTAAAAAGCCAGTCGTCATCCCAGCAGGCGTTACAGTAACAGTTGAAAACAACACGGTTACGGTAAAAGGTCCTAAAGGGGAACTCACACGCGAGTTCAGCCCAGCTATGGCGATCAACGTAGAAGGTAATGAATTGACTGTCACTCGTCCGAACGACGAGAAAGCAAGCCGTACGATCCACGGAACGACTCGTGCGCTTATCGCGAACATGGTCGAAGGTGTAAACAACGGTTTCGCTAAGACACTCGATATCCAAGGTGTTGGTTACCGTGCACAAAAGCAAGGTAACAAAATCGTACTCAACCTCGGTTACTCACACCCAATCGAGTACACTCCGGAACAAGGCATCGAAGTCGAAGTTCCTACGAATACGCAACTCATCGTTCGCGGAATCAGCAAAGAACGTGTTGGTCACGTCGCTGCATTGATCCGTTCGTACCGTCAGCCTGAGCCGTACAAAGGTAAAGGTATTCGTTACAGTGATGAAGTCGTTCGTCGTAAAGAAGGTAAAACAGGTAAGTAATTCGCAAATGCGAATTGACCGGAAAGGAGTGGCATAAATGATCTCAAAGGCAGATAAAAACGCTACGCGTAAAAAACGTCATGGTCGTGTCCGTCGTACAATCATCGGGACTGCAACACGTCCACGTATGAACGTATTCCGTTCGAACAAGAACATTTACGTACAAGTCATTGACGATGCAACACATGCAACACTCGCATCTGCATCATCACTCGACCTTGAAAAAGGCAACACGACTGACGCTGCAACAGCAGTTGGTAAGCTTGCAGCTGAGCGCGCTCTTGAAAAGGGTATTGAAACAGTCGTTTTCGACCGTGGAGGATATCTCTATCATGGACGTATCAAAGCTGTAGCTGAAGCAGCTCGTGAAGCTGGTCTCAAATTCTAATAGAAAAGGAGGGAACCTCTACATGCGCCAGTTAGAAATTAACATGGATCAACTCGAAGAACGCGTTGTTACCGTAAACCGCGTCGCGAAAGTAGTAAAAGGTGGCCGTCGCTTCCGTTTTGCTGCACTCGTCGTCGTTGGTGACAAGAATGGTCACGTAGGTTTCGGTACGGGTAAAGCTCAGGAAGTGCCTGAAGCGATCCGTAAAGCAATCGAAGATGCTAAGAAAAACATGGTTAACGTTCCAATCGTTAACACAACAATTCCACACGAAGTCAACGGTGTATTCGGTGCAGGTCACGTCTTCTTGAAGCCTGCTTCTGAAGGTACTGGAGTCATCGCTGGTGGTCCAGTTCGTGCGGTTCTCGAATTAGCGGGAATCAACGACATTCTTTCAAAATCACTTGGATCAAGCACTCCAATCAACATGGTTCGTGCGACTGTCGAAGGTCTCACATCACTCAAACGTGCTGAAGAAGTTGCGAAACTCCGCGGTAAAACCGTCGAAGAACTTCGCGGTTAAGAAAGGGAGGGAAAACAGATGGCGAAACTCGCAGTTACCCTCACACGCAGCATGATCGGTCGTCCGGAGAACCAACGCGTTACTACTCGTACGCTTGGTCTCCGTAAGATGCACCAGACTGTTGTCGTACCTGACAACGCTGCTATGCGTGGGATGATTAACCACGTGTCACACTTAGTGACAGTAAAAGAAATTCAAGAGTAATAGTTCGATATAATTTTATGAGGAGGTGCCCCACTATGAAACTCCATGAATTGAAACCAGCTACTGGTTCACGTTCAGAACGCAACCGTGTAGGTCGCGGTATGTCTTCTGGTAACGGTAAGACTTCTGGCCGTGGTCACAAAGGTCAAAAAGCTCGTTCAGGCGGTGGTGTTCGTCCAGGTTTCGAAGGTGGACAAAACCCACTTTACCGTCGTTTACCAAAACGCGGCTTCAACAACCCAACTCGTAAAGAGTTCGCGGTCATTAACCTTGACACACTCAACCGTTTTGAAGAAGGAACTGAAATCACTCCAGAACTTCTTGTCGAGACTCGTACAGTCAAAGGCATGAAAGACGGCGTTAAGATCCTTTCTAACGGTAAGATCGAAAAGAAACTAACAGTTAAAGCTCATAAGTTCTCCGAAGCTGCGAAGCAAGCGATCGAAGCTGCCGGCGGTACGGTTGAGGTGATCTAATGTTTCAAGCGATCTCCAATATGTGGCGCGTAGCTGACATTCGTCGGCGCATTCTCTTTACCTTGGCATTGGTCATCGTGTTCCGGATCGGAGCACATATCCCGGTGCCGATGGTAAACACGGAAGTGTTCAAGATCGACCAGAATGGTATTCTTGGTTTCTTGAACTCGTTCGGTGGGAATGCTTTGCAGAATTTCTCACTCTTTGCGATGGGAATCATGCCGTATATCACGGCCTCGATCGTTGTCCAACTCTTACAGATGGACGTTGTTCCAAAGTTTGCCGAATGGGCAAAACAAGGAGAGGCGGGCCGTAAGAAGTTAGCAACGGTAACGCGCTATGGAACGATCGTACTCGGATTAGTCCAAGCGTTTGGAATCGCGCTTGGATTTAACCGTATCTACCCAGGTCTTGTCGACGAACAGTTCGGCACCTGGACATACGTTATGATTGCACTCGTATTGACAGCGGGAACAGCATTCTTGATGTTCATCGGTGAACTCATCACGGAGAAGGGCATTGGTAACGGGATATCAATGATCATCTTCGCTGGGATCGTCGCGGGCTTCCCGAATGCATTCCGCCAGATTTACGAAACGAAGCTCCAAAATGCAGGGGATGCTTTGTTTGTAAACGTGCTTTATATCGTACTCTTGCTTTTAATCATCATCGCGGTCATCGTCGGAGTCATCTACGTCCAGCAAGCTGCACGTAAGATTCCGATTCAGTACGCTAAGCGTACGGTGAACCGGACACCAGTTGGCGGTCAATCGGCACACTTGCCGATCAAATTGAACGCTGCCGGTGTTATTCCAGTCATCTTCGCGGTGTCGTTCATGGTGACGCCACCAACGATTGCGAGTTTCTTTGCAAGTCCGGAAACGGCAACGAAGATCCGTGACATCTTCGACTACACGAGTCCAATCGGTATGTCGATCTATGTGGCACTGATCATCGCGTTCTCGTACTTCTACACATTTGTTCAGGTGAACCCGGAACAAATGGCAGAGAACCTTCAAAAACAAGGCGGATACATTCCTGGTATTCGTCCTGGTAAGCAAACGGAGCAGTACATCACGAAGATTCTATACCGTCTGACATTCTTCGGTTCACTCTTCCTCGCTGTCATCGCGGTGACGCCGACATTCTTTATTAAGTTTGCTGGCTTACCGAACTCGGTGCAGATTGGTGGAACGAGCTTGTTGATCGTCATCGGTGTAGGACTAGAGACGATGAAACAGATTGAAAGCCAATTGGTTAAACGACACTACAAAGGCTTTATCCGATAAGGCGGGAGGAAGGGGACCATCCCTTTCCTTTCTGTTGTGTCTATAGAGCTATAGAAGTGGAGGCTACCGACATGAATCTAGTATTGATGGGTTTGCCGGGTGCTGGTAAAGGAACGCAGGCTGCGAAAATCATCGAAGACTATGCGATCCCCCATATCTCGACAGGCGACATGTTCCGCGCGGCGATCAAAGATTCAACGCCACTCGGACAAGAAGCGAAATCATACATGGATAAAGGGGAACTCGTTCCGGACGAAGTCACAATCGGCATCGTACGTGAGCGTCTCGCCAAAGAAGACTGTGCAAATGGTTTTCTCCTTGACGGTTTCCCACGCACAGTGAAACAAGCAGATGCTCTTGAAGCATTACTTGAAGATCTGGGCAAACAAATTGATCACGTCATCCACATCGGTGTAGACCCGGAGAAACTTGTCCCTCGTTTGACAGGTCGCCGGATTTGCCCAACTTGCGGAGCAACGTATCATGTTCTCTATAACCCACCAAAAGTGGAGGGGATCTGTGATATCGACGGATCAGCACTTGTACAACGTGAAGATGACCAAGAGGAGACAGTACGTCGTCGCTTGGAAGTCAACGTCGCTCAAGCGCAACCTTTGATTGACTTTTACGCAGAAAAAGGGTATCTTCGTAATTTGGACGGTGATCGTCCAATCAACGATGTATATTCCGATGTTCAGGCACTCCTTGGTGATCAGTAATGATCATCACGAAAGCGCCGCGTGAAATCGACATCATGCGTAAAGCAGGACAAATCGTCGCCCGGACGCATAAGGAGCTTCAAGCTCACATTCGCCCAGGTATCACGACGGGGCAACTCGACGCGATCGCTGAACGCTATATTCGAAGTCAAGGGGCAACACCATCGTTTAAAGGGTATAATGGTTTCACGGGTAGCATCTGTGCTTCCGTGAACGAAGAGCTTGTCCATGGTATTCCGGGAGATCGTGTACTTCAGGACGGTGACATCATCTCGATTGACATCGGAGCAGAGTACAATGGGTATCACGGAGATTCAGCCTGGACATATCCGGTAGGTACAATCTCTGAAGAGACGAAGCGGTTACTTGACGTAACTGAAGAATCTCTGTATAAAGGATTGGAGCGCGCCAAAGCTGGCGTGCACCTGACAGATATTTCGCATGCGATTCAGTCACATGTTGAAGCAGCGAATTTTTCTGTAGTCCGCGAATATGTGGGCCACGGCGTGGGACAAAATTTGCATGAAGATCCGCAAATTCCACATTATGGACCACCGGGGAAAGGGCCGCGCCTGAAAACCGGCATGACACTGGCAATTGAGCCAATGGTCAACGTCGGGAAACGCTATGTTCGCACACTATCCGACAATTGGACGGTAGTGACGGTGGACGGTAGCATGTGCGCCCACTTTGAGCACACCATCGCCATCACAGACGACGGCTACGAGATCTTAACGGTCGATGCAGAGTGAGCTGTGCGCGTTATTGGTGTCACCTTTCTATAAGCCAGTATCCACTCGTGTTTGTGACCGATGATCTCTCAATGGCTCTTGTAGAAAGCCCCTAGCGCTACAAATCGTCTGGGCTCCCAATCAACTTTATAGAGAAAGGGGTATAATTGATGGCGAAACAAGATGTAATCGAAGTGGAAGGTACGGTTATCGAGCCGCTTCCAAACGCGATGTTTAAGGTGGAGTTAGAAAACGGCCACACGGTCCTCGCGCACGTCTCAGGAAAAATTCGGATGCACTTCATTCGGATCTTGCCAGGAGATAAAGTAACGGTTGAGTTGTCACCATACGACTTGACTCGCGGACGGATCACATACCGTTTCGAATAAAAACTCCGATTTTTTCAGGAGGAGGTATTCACAATGAAAGTAAGACCTTCGGTTAAACCGATCTGTGAAAAATGTAAAGTTATCCGCCGTAAAGGCAAAGTAATGGTTATTTGCGAAAACCCTAAGCATAAACAAAAACAAGGGTAATTAAACAAGGAGGTGCACACATGGCACGTATTGCTGGTGTAGATATTCCACGTGAGAAACGCATCGTCATCTCACTCACTTACATCTATGGTGTTGGTAAAACGACTGCTCAAAAAGTCTTGAAAGAAACTGGTATCTCTGAAGATACTCGTACTCGCGACTTGACTGAGGAACAATTGAACCAACTTCGTGATGGTTTAGACAAAATCAAAGTTGAGGGTGACCTTCGTCGTGAAATCTCACTCAACATCAAACGTTTGATCGAAATCGGTTGCTACCGTGGTGTTCGTCACCGTCGTGGTCTTCCAGTTCGTGGTCAAAACACTAAAAACAACTCGCGTACTCGTAAAGGCCCACGCCGTACAGTAGCGAACAAGAAGAAGTAAGGGAGGGTAAACTAAGATGGCAAAACGCAAACAGAACGTTCGTAGTAAACGTAAAGTCAAAAAGAATATTGAATCTGGTATCGTGCATATCCGTTCAACATTCAACAACACGATCGTTACGATCACTGATATGCAAGGGAATGCAATCTCTTGGGCAACTGCAGGTAACATGGGCTTCAAAGGCTCACGTAAATCGACTCCTTTCGCTGCACAAATGGCATCTGAAACAGCTGCTAAAACAGCAATGGATAACGGTATGCGTACTGTAGAAGTTAACGTTAAAGGTCCTGGTGCAGGTCGTGAAGCAGCTATCCGTGCTCTTCAAGCAATCGGTCTCGAAGTCACTGCAATCCGTGACGTTACTCCAGTACCACACAACGGTTGCCGCCCTCCAAAACGTCGTCGCGTGTAACCCGTCTTGTACTGCAGAGCGGGGATTCGAGTAGACTTTTGTTGATCGTTTGACCAAGCAAGGCAGTAGAAACGTACACAAGGCGGTTGGCGATTGAACGCGATGGCCAACATGACGATATTCAAGGAGGGGTTCAGATGATCGAAATCGAAAAACCGAAGATTGAAACGATCGAGTTAAGCGAGAACGCTACGTTTGGTAAATTCGTAGTTGAGCCGCTTGAGCGTGGATTCGGTACAACGCTTGGTAACTCATTGCGTCGTATCCTATTGTCTTCACTTCCGGGTGCTGCAGTCACTGCAGTCCAAATCGATGGCGTTCTTCATGAGTTCTCGACGATTGATGGCGTTGTAGAAGACGTTACCCAAATCATCTTGAACCTTAAGAAACTCGCCCTCAAAGTGTACTCGGAAGAAGAGAAAACGCTTGAGATCGATATTCAAGGCGCTGGTGTTGTCACTGCTGCGAACATTACGCATGACAGCGACGTCGAAATCCTCAACCCAGAACTTCACATCGCAACGCTTGCAGAAGGTGCATCACTTCATATGCGTCTTACAGCACGCCGTGGTCGTGGGTATGTTCAGGCTGAAGATAACAAACGGGACGATATGCCAATCGGTGTAATCCCAATCGACTCGATTTACACGCCAATTCAACGTGTAAATTATCAAGTTGAAAAAACACGTGTCGGTCAAGATGCGAGCTTCGATAAGTTGACGCTTGATGTTTGGACGGACGGTTCAATCCGCCCTGAAGAAGCAGTGTCACTCGGTGCGAAAATCATGACAGAACACTTAAACATCTTTGTTGGTCTTACGGACGAAGCGCTCCATGCTGAAATCATGGTCGAAAAGGAAGAAGATCAAAAAGAAAAAGTACTCGAAATGACGATCGAAGAACTCGATCTCTCAGTTCGTTCGTACAACTGTTTGAAACGCGCTGGTATCAACACGGTTCAAGAACTCGCGAACAAGAGCGAAGACGAGATGATGAAAGTCCGTAACCTCGGACGTAAATCACTCGAGGAAGTTCAAGCGAAACTCGACGAACTCGGACTAGGCTTGCGCAAAGAAGACTAATACTATTAATTGCACGAAGGAGGGAATCCATCCATGGCATACTCGAAATTAGGCCGTACAAGCTCACAACGTAAGGCACTTTTGCGTGACCTTGCGACTGATCTCATCATCAATGAGCGTATCCAAACTACAGAACAAAAAGCGAAGGAACTTCGTCCAGTCGTAGAGAAACTCATCACTTTAGGTAAACGCGGTGATCTCCACGCTCGTCGTCAAGTTGCATCGTTCGTTCGCCGTGAAGCTGCTGGTCAAAACGCAGAGGGCAAAGCACAAGACGCGATCCAAAAATTATTCGCTGATGTGGCTCCACGTTTTGCTGAGCGTCAAGGTGGTTACACACGCATCATGAAAATGGGACCACGTCGTGGTGACGGCGCAGAAATGGTCATCATCGAACTCGTTTAATCCTCATTAAATGATTCGCCATAAAAGGGCAGTGCGTATCCCGCTTCTGCCCTTTTGCTACAAAATGAAAGTATTGATTTGATGAAGGAGGAGAGATCATGGACAAGCTGATTGAACTGGAACAGGTCACCTATCGGTATCCGGAACAGGAGCAAGCAGCCCTACACGAGGTCTCTCTGACGATTCGTTCAGGTGAATGGGTCGCCATCGTTGGTCACAACGGCTCTGGAAAATCAACGCTGACGAAATTGTTTAATGGATTGTTGTTACCGGAGACAGGGACCGTTACGGTTGCTGAGCGCTTTTCAAGTGCGAATCCGGAGCAACTGTGGGAGATGCGCCGAGCAATCGGCATCGTCTTCCAAAATCCAGATAATCAATTCGTTGGCACGACCGTGCGCGACGACGTGGCATTTGCTCTAGAAAACTGGGGTGTGCCACGCGAGGAAATGGTTCGTCGTATCGACGACAGTCTAGCGCGCGTTGGCCTTACGGATTTTGTTGATCGGGAACCCCATCAACTATCCGGCGGACAGAAGCAGCGTGTCGCAATCGCTTCGGCGCTTGCGATGCGCCCTGATGTTCTCGTGCTCGATGAAGCTACATCGATGCTTGATCCATTAGCACGACAAGAGGTCATGTCGACCGTTCAGGAACTCCATGCGACCCACCCAATGGCGGTCATCGCGATTACACACGAATTAGACGAAGTATTACGGGCTAGTCGTGTCATCGTCATGGATGCCGGGAAAATCGTATTAGAAGGATCCCCTCAGGAAGTCTTTCGTCATGCATCGTTCTTAGAAGACATCGGACTCGATGTTCCATTCGTTGTTCGGGTACAAGAACGTTTACGGGCGCAAGGTCTCTCACTCGAGGAGACGATACTAGATGAAAGAGAATTGGTGAACCGTTTATGCCAATCTTAATCCAGGAATTAAATTATACGTATCAACTCAATAGTCCGTTCGAACGAGTCGCGCTACGTGATGTGAATCTTGAGATTCCGTCAGGGGCGCTTGTTGCGTTTGTAGGGCATACCGGATCCGGGAAATCGACGCTCGTGCAGCACATCAATGGGTTGCTCAAGCCGACAGCGGGGAAGGTACAAGTCGATGACATCATCGTCGAACCGAAGAAAAAACAAGACCTCAAGCCATTAAGACGTCGCGTCGGGCTTGTTTTTCAATATCCGGAATATCAATTGTTCGAAGAGACGGTCTTAAAGGATGTCATGTTCGGTCCGATGAACTTCGGTCATGACGCCGCGAAGGCTGAGCAATTAGCGAAAGAGGCATTACGGACTGTCGGACTCGATGAAGTCTTTTGGAGTCGTTCGCCGTTTGACCTGTCTGGTGGGCAAATGAGGCGTGTTGCAATTGCCGGCGTACTCGCTAGTCAACCAGACGTGTTGATCGTCGATGAGCCGACGGCAGGACTCGATCCGCAAGGGCGCAAGCATATGCTGAGTCTGTTTGCCCGGCTCCATGCAGAGACCGGTATGACGTTGCTCCTGATCACGCACGACATGGATCAGGTGCTTGAGTATGCCGAGCGTGTCATCGTCATGGAAGACGCCCAGGTGGCGTTTGACGGGCTACCGCTTGATCTGTTTAAAGAAGAGACTTTGCTCGAGCAATTCCATCTCGATCTTCCACATGTCTTATCGCTTGCTTGGCAAGTCGCTGATCAGCGTGGACTGGAACGACCGGACATCCGGACGGAGACCGAATTGATCGAGTGGTTGATGACGAAAGGGGTGAGCGAATGATCGTCGGACAACATATTCCCGGTCAGTCGTACTTGCATCGCTCGTCAGCACTCGCGAAGATCATCTTTGCTTTCTGCTTCATTCCGCTCGTCTTTCTCGCGAACAATGCAGCAACGAACATCTTTTTACTCATTTTTACGTTTCTCGCACTCATGAGTAGTCGCTTACCGCTTCGTTATGTTCTAAAGGGACTACGCCCGATTCTGTTCCTGATCGTCTTTACGTTCGTCATCCAACTGTTCTTCACGCGCGAAGGTGCCGTCCTCTTTGAGTTCGGCTGGCTCCGGATCTACGAAGAAGGACTTCGACTCGCGATCATCGTCTCATTACGTTTCTTCTATCTCGTCTCGATCACGACGCTCGTCACGCTGACGACCTCACCGATCGAATTGACAGATGCGATTGAATTGTTGTTGAAGCCGTTCAAGGTCGTCCGTGTCCCGACGCATGAGATCGCCTTAATGTTATCGATCTCACTTCGGTTCTTACCAACCTTAGCGGAGGAGACAGAGAAAATCATGAAGGCACAGCAAGCACGTGGTGTCGATTTGTCAGCAGGACCAATCAAGGAGCGCTTACGGGCGATCATTCCGTTATTGATTCCCTTGTTCATCTCCGCCTTTAAGCGGGCAGAGGATCTTGCGACAGCGATGGAAGCGCGGGGGTACCGTGGAGGAGAGGGACGGACACGTCTACGGGAGTCCAAGTGGACGATGCGGGATACGGGTCTGATGATCCTACTCGTCCTCCTGACGATCAGTTTAGTAGGATTGCGAGGGATCGGGTAATGCGTCGTTTAAAATGTACGATTCAGTATGACGGAACCGGCTACGCCGGGTATCAGGTGCAACCAAACGGATTGACGATTCAAGAAGTGATTGAAACGACGCTTGCGCGGATGCACAAACATCCCGTCAAGGTCATCGGGTCGGGACGGACGGATGCGAGAGTGCATGCCTACGGACAAGTCATTCATTTTGATACGGAACTAGCGATTCCCCCGGAGAACGTCGTCAAGGCACTGAATACGCTCTTACCAGCGGATATTCGTGTCCGGAGCTGCGAGGAGGTCGAACCGACCTTTGAAGCACGTTACGATGTCGTAGGGAAGGAATACCGCTATTTCGTCCGCCGCGAAGAAAATGCGTTTCGTCGAAATCTGTCGGTTCATATCCCGTATCCGCTCGATCTCGAGCGCATCCGTCAAGGGATGGCACATCTCGTCGGGACGCACGACTTCAGTTCGTTCTGTGTCGCGAAGACGGAAACGGATAACCGGGTCCGGACGATTTACGAGGCAGAGTTGATGACGATCGGTGACGAACTCGTCTTTCGATTCCAGGGCAGTGGTTTTCTCTATAATCAAATCCGGATCATGGTCGGGACGTTACTTGACGTCGGACGCGGTCGTTTTGCACCAGAGGACATTAAAAAAATGTTGCTGGCAAAGGACCGGAACGTCGCAGGCGTGACGGCGCCTCCTCATGGACTCTATCTATGGGAAGTTTTCTATCCGGAGTGAAAAAAGGCAATTGACATTGGCTATTAAAAAACATACAATGTTTATTGGCATTTCATTTATTATGAAACCACAATCTTAGCCCCGTACACCTAAGATTATGATAGATTCACCTAGTGAATAAATGAAAAATCAAAAACAGAACTTTTAATTCCTTAGGAGGTATTTTACATGCGCACAACTTTCATGGCGAAAGCTACTGATGTAGAACGCAAATGGCTCCTTATCGACGCTGAAGGTAAAACACTCGGTCGCCTTGCGAGCGAAGTTTCATCACTTCTCCGTGGTAAGCACAAGCCTACGTTCACACCACACGTTGACTGTGGGGATAACGTTATCCTCATCAACGTTGAGAAAATCGTTTTAACTGGTAACAAACTCGACAAAAAAGTCTACTACCGTCACTCTGGTCATCCAGGCGGCTTAAAGCAGACTGTTGCACGCGATATGCTTGCTAACAAACCTGAGCGCATGCTTGAACTCGCGATCAAAGGGATGCTTCCAAAAGGTAGCCTCGGTCGTCAAATGTTCAACAAACTCCACGTCTACGCTGGAGCTGCACACAAGCACGAAGCACAACAACCAGAAGTTTACGAACTTCGCGGTTAATACGAATTTAGGAGGAACTACACGATGGCAGATGTACGTTACTACGGCACTGGTCGCCGGAAACACGCGGCAGCGCGCGTTTTCCTCGTTGCTGGAGACGGTAAAGTCACAGTTAACGGTCGCGATATCAGCGAATACTTCGGTTATGAGACATTGATCATGACTGCAAAAGAACCACTCGTAATCACAGAAACAGAAGGCAAGTACGATGTAATCGTAACGGTCAAAGGCGGCGGCTTCACTGGTCAAGCAGGCGCTATCCGTCACGGTATCTCACGTGCTCTTCTTCAAGCGGATCCAGAATTCCGCGGCGCACTCAAAGCGAAAGGCTTCTTGACTCGTGATGCTCGTATGAAAGAGCGTAAAAAATACGGTCTTAAAGCAGCTCGTCGTGCACCACAATTCTCGAAACGTTAATTCTTTTCGAATCCCTCTCACCCTTGTGGTGGGAGGTTTTTTTGTGCACTAAAAAACCGCTCTCCTGACGAAGTGTCAGAACAGCGATTCAAGTCAAGTCGATTTAGTGGAGCGTAATCGGTGCAACACCGTCAGAAGAAGATAGAGGATGACGATCGTCAGCGGGATGCTCCAAACAAAGAGAGATTGTATGAATTGGGTAGGTGTATGTGTCGTCGCTTGACCGACATGTCCCGTAAAAGAGGTTTCTTCACTCAAGACGGTTGCATTGTCCGGTAACTCCGTCTTGGTAGCTACGGTCGGTTGCAGCGTCAGATACAGGACGAAGCTAAGATGTAAGAGACAGGTGACGCCAAGTGTCCAAATGATGCGTTTTTTCATAGGATGCTCCTTTTGATATGAGTTAAAATCATTCTGCATTCCATAAGTATAGCGGATTTTGTTTTCGGGAACAGGAGACAAAGGGAGTGAGCATAGATGGCATTATCGATCAGCTGGTTACTCGAGCGAGCGAATCGGAAGTTGAATGCTTCGGGACTTTCACGAGAAGTCGCCAAACGGACGCAAGAGGTCATCCGGGAGATGCATGCGCAAGGGATTTATGTCGGCGTCGCACAAGGGTACCGATCCATTGCAGAACAGAATCGGTTGTACGCACAGGGACGGACACTACCGGGACCAATCGTAACGAATGCACGTGGGGGACAATCGAGTCATAACCGCGGAATTGCCGTCGACCTTTTTCAATATTCCCAAGACGGTACACAAGCGCTGTTTCGAAACGATCAAAGCTTTCAAAAGATTGTTGCTGCGATGAAACGACGTGGCTTTTCTTGGGGTGGGGACTGGACGAGCTTTAAGGACTATCCACACTTTGAATTACTAGGAGTGTCTGAAGAAACGCCGAATCACTCTCGTGCGATCGTTCCGTATCCAGGTCGTCCGTTGTATCAAGGTGCAGCCAATATGAATCCGCGGGATATCGAACGAATTCAGCGTGCAGTCAAAGCAACCGTGACTCGGCGCTTTGATGCAGAGACGGCTCAGAAGGTGCGCGCCTATCAAACACGTCAAGGACTTGATGTCGATGGTGTCGTGGGTCCTGGTACATGGAACCGAATGTTCTAAAACGAGTGAATGATCGAGTGAAATGATGAAAACCGACACTGGACATGGAAAAGTCATCCTTTCCGGTGTCGAAATGTGCAAGCGCTCTCTTATTTTTGTTATACTAATAAGGATTAAATCGAACGTTTTCAGGGGGAAGGCACTATGTTGAATGAACAAGAAATTCGCGAGGTAGTCGGAACGCTCGTCGATCCGACGATTGACCGCCCGCTTGCAGATACGAACGGCATTCGTGACGTCCGGATTAAAGGTGATTATGTCAGTCTGAAAATCGCTTTAGCTCAATCTGGTTCTGGGGAGCAACTCGTGCTCCAACAGCAAATCGTCAAGGAACTAAAAGAAAAAGGATTCAAGACGGTTGGACTCCGTTTTGAGGCACTTGGTGACCACGGGATCCAAGCAGCAACGACACCGTCGATCCTCAAACCAGAATCCGGTACGACGTTCATCGCGATCGCTTCTGGTAAAGGGGGCGTCGGGAAATCAACGGTTTCCGTTAACTTAGCAGTTGCCCTCGCACGAGCAGGGAAGAAAGTCGGCTTGATTGATGCCGATATCTACGGCTTTAGTGTC